>CAYFGZ010000129.1:0-9121 GCA_964342575.1 uncultured Nisaea sp.
CCAACGATTATTGGTATAGATCCATTTACCGGCTGTGGTCGACAGTAAACAGGTCCGAAATCTACCAATTCACCATGAAATTCTGCTACATCGTTCTTCCAGAGGGTCTGCATAGCAGCAATACATTCGTCTGTTCGTTTTCCCCTTTTTTCAAATGGCGCGCCAATAGCTTGAAACTCTTCCTCAAGCCAGCCCACACCAATACCAAGATCGATTCTCCCGCCCGATAATTGATCAAGTGTAGCTAACTGCTTTGCTGTGACTACGGGATTCCTTTGAGGTACGATGAGAATACCTGTCGCCAAACGGATGGATTTGGTGACCGAAGCAAGGTAGGCCATATAAATTAATGGATCAGGCAATTGGATATCTTCGCTTCCATCTCCCATGCGTCCAGATTGTGCGTAGGGATAGGCTGATTTGTAACCTTGAGGAACAACTACATGGTCTACTGTCCAAATGCTTTCAAAGCCGGCTGTTTCTGCGGCCTGTGCCATGGATATAGCTTCATTTGCTTCAACATTCCGCCCTGTATTCAGATAACGTAGACCGAACTTCATCGTTGCCTCCTTAATAATTGTTTTTATGCAGACCTATTTATTTTAACACTTTATTTCGCCGGATGCTTTTTTGTTCTACAACTAACTTATTTATTATACTGAATAAATTAGTAGCACGCTTTTATTGAGGGATCATGCTGAAATATACATTTTATTTGGTAGTTTTTTTATTTTTTAATCCTGTAGTTTGGTCAGCAGAGAGCGGTGGCTATCAGCCAGAAATAGGCTATGCACTGAGCCGAAATTCAGAAAAGTTAGCGGAAAAGTTTATGGTGGCTACTGCTAACCCAATAGCTACAAAAGTCGGCTACGATGTTCTGGACCGGGGTGGCAATGCCGTAGATGCGGCTATAGCTATTCAGATGACGCTAAACGTCGTGGAGCCTCAGTCATCCGGAATTGGAGGAGGGGCATTCGCACTGTATTGGGATGCGACTAAACGTCAATTATCATCTTTTGATGGAAGAGAAACTGCACCTCTGGCAGTTTCCGAGGATTACTTCACAAATGATGATGGGACACCCAAAAAGTTTTGGGATAGCGTACCTGGAGGGGCTTCCGTTGGTGTTCCTGGAACGCTAGCCTTGATGGAGTTTATGCATAAGAGATATGGTTCTTTAACGTGGGAAGAATTATTTAAACCAGCTATGCGGTTATCTAAAAATGGTTTTCCAGTTTCTCCTCGATTGGCAGGGGCCATAGACACCGTTAGGGGAGGTAGCTTTAGCTTGTTTAAGGATACTTCTTCACTATTTCTAAAGTCAGACGGCACTGCTATGGTTGCTGGCAATATCATTAAAAACAAAGAGTTATATAAGACATTTAAACTAATATCGAAGAAAGGAGCCAAGGCATTTTATAGAGGAGAAATAGCAGAGGTAATTATATCATCGATTAAAAATAGTCCTATTAACCCGGGCGTTATGACATTGGATGATTTAAAAAAATATCAAGTCAAAGTGCGAAAGCCAACATGTATAAAATACCGAGTTTACAATGTTTGTGGAATGGGGCCACCCAGTTCTGGGGGATTAGCTGTAGGCCAAATCTTGGGTATACTTAATAATAGCAATCTGTCTGAAATGGGGCGAGGCGTAAAATCTGCCCATTTGTTCATTGAAGCATCTAAATTGGCTTATGCTGATAGGAATTTGTATGTTGCCGACGAAGACTTTATTCCTGTTCCAAAGATTGGTCTGTTAAAGAATAATTATTTAGCTGAACGCTTTAAGCTGATTAATAGAGTACCGGTAAATAGGGCGAGGCCGGGCAGACCTAGCGGGAGTGCTGGCCTACTCCGGGCACTACAAATTCAGGAGGAGGGCGAAGGAACCACGCATTTTGTCATTTTTGATAGATATGGAAATGCAATTTCATTAACATCGACAATAGAGACGGGTTTTGGAAGTAGGGTATTGGCGGGAGGATTTTTATTAAATAATGAGCTAACTGATTTTTCTTTCAAACCCCGACGAGGAGGAAGGTTAGTTGCTAATCGCCCGGGGCCAGGGAAACGACCCCGTAGTTCAATGGCACCAACAATAGTCTTTGAGAATGGAAAACCTGTCCTGTTATTAGGTTCACCAGGCGGCTCGCGGATAATAAGTTATGTCGCAAAAACAATTATATCTATTTTCGATTGGAAGATGGGGCTTCAAGAGGCCGTTAATTCGGGACATATAGTAAATAGGAACAGCATAACAGAATTAGAGGAAAGCTCGAATGTAATTGGGTTTCGGAAGGGTTTAGAAGCATTGGGACATAAAATTAAAGTTCGGAATTTAAATAGTGGTGTTCAGGTTATTAGGATTCTTAAAGACGGGCGGCTAATAGGAGCGGCAGATCCAAGGCGGGAGGGCTTGGTGATGGGTCGTTGAGTCAATAGCATCAGAGAAAGTTATATTGTAAAATAATAGAGAATGCGGAGATATTATGCAGTTTGGAGCAATGGTAGTTCCAAGAGCTTCGGATTGGGTTCTTATAAAAGAATTAGAGGAGATGGGATACCATTCCGTTTGGACGCCAGATTCGCAAATGATTTATTCAGATACTTATGCGATTTTAGCGTTAGCTGCAGCAAATACATCGAGAATCCGTCTTGGTACTGGCGTATCGATCGCGCCGACTAGATTAGCCCCAGTTACTGCCCATTCAATTGCCACAGTTAATCAATTAGCGCCGGGGAGAACTTTTCTAGCATTGGGAACTGGACACACGGCAATGCGAGTAATGGGTATGGAACCGATGAAGGTTGCGGAATTTCGGGAATACCTACGAGTTGTTCGTAGTTTACTGCACGGTCAAGAGGTAGAATTTACCTTAAATGGTCGCACAAGAGAGATTAAGTTTTTACACCAGAACAATGGTTTTATAAACGTAGCAGACCCGGTTCCTATTTATGTTGCAGCAGATGGACCTAAAGCTTTGAATGCAGTGGGAGCCTACGGTGATGGACGAATTTGTTCACATAATCAAACAAAAGCGTTGCTTCAGGACAGCTTAAGCAAGATTGAAATAGGAGCAAGAGAAGGTGGGAGAGAATTGACTAGCGAATTCCATGTGGCTGCTTTGACTTATGGATGTGTTTTGAGACCCGGCGAGAGCTTTATCTCTGATCGAGTTATTGATGAAGTCGGTGCCATGGCACTTGCAGCATTACATTACTGGTGGGAAATGTATCAGCAAACTGGAGATACCAGTACAATCGCTAGAAGTTGTCAAAACCTATGGGACGAGTATCTGACATTTACCCAGGGTCTGGAAATTCCGTTAGAAAAGAGGTATCAACAAATCCACATGGGGCACTGCACCTTTACTTTATCCGAGGAGCGGCATTTCGTGACAGAGAACCTTATCAAAGCAACAGGGGGACTGGTTGGTACGCCAGACGAAATATTGGCAATGCTTAGGGAACGCGAGGAAATGGGATTAAAAGAAGTCGCGTTACTGCCATCCATGAGCCAAGCGAGGTCAAATTTTCAAGATTTTGCCGATTTGGTGATTTCCAAATATTAGAAATTATAAAAATTGGTTAATCTATGTGCAAAATAGAATAAGTATAGTGTCCATTATCGCCTTCTAGAGGAATCAGACAGATGGAAAAAAAGAGGGTAATTTTCGGGAGTAAGAGATGAGCGTTAATACTATAACTGGTCGTTCCGCCTTTTTAGCACTTCTAAAAGACGAGGGAATAACACATTTATTTGGTAATCCTGGAACCACTGAATTGCCTATTATGGACGCTCTTACCGAGCACCCGGACCTAAATTACTTCATGAGTATGCAGGAATCCTTGGTGGTGTATATGGCCGAGGGATATTCAAGAGCTTCTGGAAAACTATCGGCATGTAATGTTCATGTAGCGCCAGGACTAGGTAATGCGATGGGAGCAATTTATGCCGCGAAATTTGCAAATACTCCAATAATTATAACGGCCGGCCAACAGGAGCTAGGGCATGGGCTCACCGAGCCTTTATTATACGATCCGCTTGTTCCGATCGCGGAACCTCTAGTGAAGTGGGCAGTTGAGGTAACACGTTTGCAAGACCTCCCCCGGATAGTTCGTCGAGCAGCGAAAGTAGCGATGACACCTCCTATGGGGCCGGTTTTTATCTCTTTACCGGGAGATATTTTGAATGAAGAAGGAGCAATAGAATTAGGGTCTAGAACTCGAATAGACACAAAAGTAGTTCCGACACAAGACACATTGAATAAACTTTCAGAACGGATTTTAGGCGCCAAGAACCCGGTTATACTAGCGGGTCACGAACTAGCAACAGATGATGCGCTTGAGGAGGCTGCCGATTTCGCCAGCGTACTGGGGTGTCCAGTATATCAACAGACGGTTCAATACGGTGCACACTTTCTTTCAGAACATCCCAATTTTATGGGCGCATTAACGAGAGACCAGCAACAGGTCCGTGATGTTCTATCGCCCTACGATCTATTAATTGTGCTAGGTGCGGATGTCTTGCGGATGTCTGTTTGGGCTCCGGTTGAACCATTGCCTGAGGGGATGTCAGTAGTTCAAATTGGGCAACGTGATTGGGAAATGGGTAAAAATTTTCCAACAGAAATTGCCGTTAGAGCAGATATTAAAGAGACATTAATGGCTTTAACTCCTAAAATAGGAAATAGGGGTGGACATGAGTTAAAAGCAAAAGCCGAGGTTAGGACTAAAGAATTAATTAGTTGTAACTGGAGCTGTAAAAGAGAAGCGTTATGCGCGGAACTTGTTGCTAAACAGGATTCGGGCGTGATCGATCCGTCTTGGATGGTCATGACCATTATCGATAATATGCCTGAGGACACAATTATCGTCGATGAAGGAATTATTAGCACACGCGCTTTGACCAGCCTTTTACCTTATAAAAATTCTACATCGCTTTTTGGAATGGCGAGCGGAGGTATAGGATGGGGAATTCCCGCAGCTTGTGGTGTCCAGGCGGCTTTTCCAGATAGACCATTGATTGCTATTATAGGAGATGGGAGTTCCATGTACTCTATCCAAGCTCTATGGACGGCCGCTAATCAGAAATTGCCGATCAATTATATCATTTGTGATAATGGAGGCTATCGCATTATTAAAGAGCGCCTGCATGCATTTCATGGTAATGATACCTTCATAGGTATGGATTTTAAAGAACCGGCGGTGGATTTTGCTAGCCTAGCAAATTCTCTAGGGGTTTCGGCAGTCAGTGTCACGAGGCATGACGAGCTGATTCCCGCATTAAGAAATGCCGTCGCTAATGAGGCTGGCCCAAATCTAATCAGTGTGTCTGTAGATAGAGGTCGATTTTGATCTAGGGTTCTTAGGATTGAAAGCGGAGTCACTTCTTATATATCTGCGGGTGTGACGGTTGTTCCCGTAATGGCTGCACAACTTACGGCCAAAGTAGCACTCAGCGTTTTTGCACCATCTCTGGCGTCTGTCCGAGGAGAAGCGGTACCCATGATGACCTGGCTGAAATGTTCTATTTGTTGTAGCAAAGGGTTACCGGCGCCAATTAGTCGCTGAGACTTTGTCATAGGAAATTGCCAGGCGGCTCTCTTATTATCGGGATAAGACCATAGTCTCATTTGAGGAAAATCCAATGATCCCTCTGTTCCTACAAATCTGTAACAATTATCATCCATGTGGGCAAAATCGCTGTTCTCACTAGTTGTTGCTTCAAACGCCCAGGGGCTAGGTCCTGCGTCGGTCAATAAAACTGTACCCAGTGCTCCACTTTCAAAAAGTATTGTGATGGCGGCACTATCTTCCACTTCAAACCCACGGATTTTATTTGATACTTGTGAACTGACGCTTGCAATATCGCCGCAGATCCAGCGCAAACAATCTATATCATGAATTAAATTGGTTAAAATTGGTCCACCACCCTTTTTGGTTCGCCAAGCTACGTCATAATATTCGTCATGTTTCTTCATAGCCCAAATAGCTGATATTCCAATTAGTTTTCCAATTTGACCGGATTGGATCATGTCTCGCGCGGTTTCCACTTGGGAATTAAACCTTCGATAATGCCCGGTAAGTATCGGAATTCCGGTTTTATCGGCTTTGTTGACTAGTGCCTGGGCATCATCAATTGTTGTTGCCAGTGGTTTTTCAACTAATACAGGAATTTTATTTTCCAAACACAAAATTCCCTGGGTAGTATGTAAGTCGCTAGGGGTGGAAAGGATTAGGCCATCAATTGAGTTATCTTCAAGTAGGTCCTCTAATTGACGAAAATAAGGCACACTAAATTGAGATGCTATTTCTTGAACCTTGGAAGACACATCGACAACTCCGGCCAACTCACAGTTTTTACTGTAAGTTAAAGCCATCGCATGCTTTTTACCTATTACACCGGCCCCCACCAAGCCGATTTTTAATCTGGGCATAAAAAAAACCTTTTTTCTTAATATTTTACCGATAAATCATGGACCGATATCAGTCAAGCTGATGCAATGTTCTTTTCACCGCATTCTTCCAACCGCTATACCTACGATCTCTTTCACTTTTATCCATACGCGGAATGAAGCGTTTTTCGCAAACCCAATTGGCCCCAAATTCGTTTGGAGTGGGGTAAAAATCAAGATGAAGGCCTGCCAGATATGCTGCGCCTACGGCGGTAGTCTCTATTATGATTGGTCGGTCTACAGGAGCAGACAACATATCCGCAAGAAATTGCATCGTCCAATCGTTAGCGGCCATTCCTCCATCTACCCGCAGGATGGCTTCCAAATTACTTTTCTCTTGCCAATCTATCATCATAGATTCGAGTAAATCCCTAGTTTGATAGCAAACTGCCTCCAAAGCAGCTCGCGAGAACTCTTTTGGGCCGGTTTCTCGAGTGATACCAAAAATTGCGCCCCTGCATTCGGCATCCCAATATGGGGCGCCTAAACCGGTAAAGGCAGGTACCAAATATATTTCTTGCTTAATGTCAGAAAGTTCGGCCAATTTTGAAGTTTCTTTGGCGCTTTCAATGATCTCCAGGCTATCTCTAAGCCATTGGACGGCTGCTCCGGCTATAAAAATAGAACCTTCTAGTGCAAAGGTCACTTGATCGTGAATCGAATAAGCAATTGTTGTTAACATTTTGTTGGTAGATTTGACAGGGGTAGTGCCTGTATTCAATAAAGCAAAACAGCCGGTTCCATACGTTGATTTCACCATTCCTGGGTTAAAACAGGCTTGACCGATAGCAGCGGCTTGTTGATCACCAGCTACGCCAGTTATTTTGATAGATCTACCGAACAGCTTTGGGGTGGTTTCGCCAAAGATATCTGAACAGTTCTTAATTGTTGGTAAAATACTGTCTGGAATATTGAAAATTTTAAGTAACTCCTTGTCCCAGCACTGTGTATGAATGTTGAGTAGGGAAGTTCGCGAGGCATTAGTTAGGTCGGTAGAATGTACATTTCCATCTGTAAGCCTCCAGAGAAGAAAACTGTCTACTGTTCCGAAGGCTAGTCTACCTTCGGCAGCCGCAAATCGGGCTCCATCCACATTATCAAGTATCCAAGCAATTTTAGTCGCGGAAAAATAGGGGTCTAATAGTAGGCCTGTTTTTTCAGCGATTACTTGTTCACAATTTCTGGATTTTAACTGCTCACATAAATTGGTGGTGCGCCGGTCCTGCCAAACGATTGCCCTATAGATGGGGCGGCCAGTTTGGCGGTCCCACAGAATAACTGTTTCGCGTTGATTTGTAATGCCGATAGATATTAGTTGTGAAGCGGATATTTTTGCTTGTTGTATTGCTTGCTTACACGTAGAAAGCACAGTTTTCCAGAGATCTTCTGGGTCGTGCTCGACCCAGCCTGGGTTTGGGAAATATTGTACAAATTCCTGCTGCGCGCTTCCCTTGATAATTAAATTTGCGTCAAAAATCATAGCGCGGGTTGAGGTCGTTCCTTGATCGATTGCAAGTACGTATTTTGACACCAACAAAAATTTCCACTCCCTGTTTTATAGCATTGATAGAATAACTTACTTCAACTGACCTGACTCATTCGAGTTTTTTTTACTCTATGCAAATTTATGGCTACTGCTTTAACTAGGGTATATTGTCTTAATGTTCATTTTTGAAATTACTGAATATTAATCTATTTTCTTCAAAAAGGATATTTTGTGAATAATCAAATCTGGGAAAAATATAATATTTTTAGGAACCGATTTGTTCTGAGTACTCTTCCTTTTTTAGATGAATTTGGGTGGGATCAAGAATATGGCGGATTGGTTGAGAGTATTAGTCGTGAGGGGAGAGCGGGGAATGAAGATTTTCGTAGAGTAATGGTTCACGCTCGTCAACTTTTTGTATTCTCTAAATGGGGTCACAAAACTTTTAACAGCGATTTTGTCAAAAAAGCTGACAAGATTTTTGAGTATATGAAGCAATTCTTCTGGGATGAACAATATGCTGGTTGGCGGACTGATGTTAATTTGGATGGTGGTTCTAACGAATCATCGAAGAATTTATACGCTCACGCTTTCGTATTATTTGGTCTCGTACAATATCGGATCACTTTAGATCGAGTAGAAGCGGAAAAGTGGATAGACGAGACTGTGAAAATAATAGAGGAAAAATTTCAGCGGACCGATGGTTCCTACCGTGAGGAAATGACGAGGGAGTTCGAGGATAAGTTGGGTCATCAAAGGAATCAGAATCCCCACATGCACCTTCTGGAGGCATCGCTATTATTGTATGAACAGACGCAAGACAGAAGAACGTTTAAGTTGGCAAAAAGGCTCTTAAAGCTATTTGAGACAAGATTTCTGCATCCAGGTGAGTTAGTCATCAGGGAATACTTGGATAAAAAGTTTCAACCAAATGCTTCGATCGGTCATAAGATAGAACCGGGTCATCATTATGAATGGGCTTGGCTACTTAATTGGGCGGCAACTATTTTTGAGGAAGATAAGTATAGAATTGATGGAGGTCGGTTGTTAAAAAAAGCTTTAGAATTTGGTTGGGATTCATCATTTGGGGGTGTCTATGACCAGGTCGACTGCAGAAATTTTGAAGTTTTATTAACATCAAAAAGATTGTGGCCTCTTTTGGAATTAATAAAAG
>CAYFGZ010000130.1:0-9091 GCA_964342575.1 uncultured Nisaea sp.
TTCAGAGCGCTCGTCATTTTGATTGATACTGGTGGGGAGAGTATATACAAGAATTCCGCTCGAGCGTAATGCTTAAGCCTAGAGAGTTAATGGGCTCCGCAGCGGTGTCCTCACCCACTGACTGCGGAGCCACAAGAATGTTTCACGTGAAACAATTACGATTGAGCTTGATACCAATCAGCCCAAATCCTAGCAGACTCATACACTGCGTAACGCGGACCGTTATTGTCTACCGATAGTGTTTGAATACGTCGCGCCTCCATAGCTCGCTCCACAACCTTCAAATCAATGTCGAAATGCGCTGCTACCTGGCGTTTACTGAGTAAATCAACGAACCTTACTTCTTTCGGGTCGAAAACCCTACTCCTGAACGTTTTCTTATCCTTGGCTTTAATTGTAAGCTTCATTATTTTGCTCGAACATGTTGGGAGGCCTTGGCTCTTCCTTGTGGCTTACACGGAACAACTCTTCTACCGTGGTTTCGTAATTACCGAGTTCACCACTGGCCGTTGTGTCGTAACCACCGAAAACAAGGTTGTGCAGTGGCCCCTTTGCACTATCGGCCTTTCGATTTGTTGAGTTGTAGTTCTTCCAGCCGACCAAAAAATCCACCAGCGTATCGTGTGGGTTTTTGCCGGATTGGTATAACCAGTAACGCCTAGCGTAATACCTATTATGGAGGCCACGATGCGGGATGAAAACCCCTACGCGTTCTACTTCCTGCTTCTTGTAACGCATCGCCAAATAAGGCCTGTCGTTATTCATCGCGGCCGTAGAGTCGCGCGGCGCCTCCCGGGTTACCATCACTGGCCTGTTATCAGCCCCCAGGGCGTCCCTAATCTTTAGGAAAACAACCATACCCCTGCTTGTCGGGTGCGTCCACAAGAGTTGCATTAAATTGGACAGAAATATGGATTGTCCGGTTTTTAAATCCATGTCGCCGTACGACTTCCATTCAAAGAAAAGGAACGCCCCGAACACATCAATGGCACTCCTGGACCGACCGAGGATATAACCATCCTCGTCCGTTGACGCGAATGCATCAACGTCGCTAGTTTCGAACCCGTAAGCGCTCAGGAGGGCTTTATTTACACAGTCCTGCCAAACGCTTGCGGATTGGTTGTAACTAAGGTCGTTGGTAATGGGGCTCACCCTAGTATTTTCTGCGCCTCAGCGTCTGTCACTGGTGGGGCGGGTTTTTTGTTGGCCTTGCCGTAGTGCTGAAGCCCATAATCGCTATTGCGTTTCCATTCCTCCCACCTAGTACGTGTAGGCAAAACGATATTTAAGCATTTTCTCTTATCATTATTAATCTGAGGGCCTGCTATCAAAACAACTGGCTTACCGTTGAAATCTTCTATTTTACCGGGGTAGCACTTAGCGAGCTGAGCGTACGCCGTTTTCCCTAGATAGGCCCTAGCTTCAGTGTCTTTAAACGTGAGCTCCCAGCTTTCCATTTTGTCGTTAGCTTTAGGGACAAATTTACCGTCTTCGCCCGAAAGATGAAAAAGCTCATCAAGTATATGTAGCTCACCGTTCGGCGGCAGGTCCTCCCATCTGATAGCTCTACTGCCTGGCGCGTGCTCTTGGCTCTCCCAGCTGCCCGTCAGTTTAGTTATAGCCATGATGATAACCCCCCTTTCCCTGAAAACACGGTGTAATTCTGGAACACGTTACCTGTCGCAATTCTTCCCATTTAATTCCCCTCCTTTAGGGATTTTGTGGTCTTACCGCCCTGACGTATCCACTCGTTAATGTCGTTCAATTTTTTTAATCCTTTCGCTGTTCTTCTAGATGACTTAGTATCCGGCATTGAACGCCTTCGCCCCATAATGGATGCGATGAGGCTCTCAGGCGTCTCGACTTTTCCAAAACAGTAAATGTAGAAATGTGGTCCGCAACCAAACTGCTAATTGTGTCTCCGCTCTCTTCCGCCAGCAGCCGAAGTTGCTTAATGGTTTCTGGCGGGAGAAGAAGCTCGACCCTATTCCTTCTATAGCCCATTAACAACCTGTCCTCACTACTATTTCAAAACCAGTAGCATGGAACGTTAATACAAGCAATGCTAATACTACAGCTGCGAACGTTAATTTAAAGGTCATTTTGGACTCCTCCTTTCCTCATGTACCCAATCCAAACGGGGTCAGTATCGCTTTTGCTTCGGCTTCCAACTAACCGCCAGCCATACCGCGTCATGTCTTCGCCTATCCCCATATCAGTCTCGTCAATCACCTTGGATTTAACGCCCCGCTTTATTTTGATGAAGGTACCAGGCCCGGACTCACGCTCGAACGCCTCTAGTGAGGCTCTGAACAAGCGGAAGCGGCTCTCCCACCTGCGGTCCCCATGATTCTTAATGCTTTGCCGCAACTCCTTATACGCAACTGAGGGTGTGTCTGGTATTATTGACGTCGAGATGGTTGTGTTTCGTAGCATAATCGTTTCCTTTCGTCTATAGTGGCCCTCAAAAAAATCTAACTAGGGTGACTTTGAGAATTGGGGGCCACTCCCCTATTGTTTAGGCCTCTCTTAAGCCCCTGTTAATTATGTAGGTATCGGGGTCCTGGAGCACCTTGCTCTTTCCGTCCAAGAATGCAGCTGCGAATTCCAAATATTCACCGATAGCGAGTTTGCAGATGCCAGATAAAGACACGCCCCGGTCCTCGGCTAAGATTTTGAGTGCGGCTATGCGGCGCTCGGGAAGATACACCTGGACTTGAGTTAATTTTTCCGCCATTTTATCGCAACCGAGTCTTTACATAGGCCTCAAGGCTTGATACGGGAATCAATACCTTGTTTCGACTCTTCAGGCTTTTCAAATGGCCGTCCATCATTTCACGGCGAATGGTCTTATAACTTACACCCAACCATTCAGCAGCGTGCTTTATGGACAAGAATTTGCTATTTGATTCTGATATATTCATTGTTGTTTTCCTTTCTCGTTTTAAATTAGAGCATCTTTTTAAAATGCCCCCACTTACTTTACTACTGCCGACAGGTCGTGTCAACCCCTGGGCACTACGCCCGCGACTTATTAAGTCAATTCCGTGTCTTTAGACGCGCCAGTGGGGGAGACCGAGATATTTGGGCATTTTACGAGACAACAGGCGATAGAGGCCAACGCCAAACCAAGGGTAGTCAGGCCGAATATTACGAACCATAAACCCATCAGCTGACCTCCTGGCCCTCGGGTATCTCAAGTTCATGGGGACCAGGCAGCTCCCTCACCGGTAGACCCTGTAATCGTCTTTGGGCTCCAACCATTAGGGCTCTAGCTCGGCTATCCTCATTGGGGTCCCAAGGGAGATGTCTGCTTACGCAATTACACTCTATGTAGTTACTACGTTCTTGCTCGCCCCAACAGGCGCCCTCTTCAAAAGGTTCTATTGACGTATAACACAGCTTATTAGCGCTGTATACGTAATTTAATGCGTCCACGGCCTCAACCACCTCAGAATCGGCGGCAAGTATTTGCTCCAAACTGTAATCATCATGAACCATCATCATCATCCTCCTCAGTGCATTTGCATTGAACGCCCTCATCCTCAGCTCTACAAAGGCATGGTCCTTCGGCACAATAGATATCAACGTCATAGATAGAGCTTTTATCGTCCATGCTTTTCACTCCTAGGTCCTCTAGTACTTTTCTGTCATGCACGGTAAGGGGGTGGGGCTCATAGGTTAACCTACAGTATCGTGAGGCCTCCTCTATTGCCCTAATCATCCCTCGCGTCCACATTATACTCCTCGAATGCCAGGAGTTCGAAAACTGCCTGGCTCCAGCTCACCCACAACAGCAACGAAATGGCAAAAGACGTCAGTATTAGATTCGTAGGAAAGTTGACGGATGCGCTCTTGTAAGCGGTACGCCCTCGTAATTCCTATCTTGCAAGTATCACCATACTCAATATGCTTATGTTGGGGACGCATCACGTAAACCACCTCAGTTTTCTTATTACCCGCCCATTCCTTCAGTTCCTCACCATTTTTGTACAACAACCTATCTTCAGTAAAGTACTCGGCTAAAAAGTCCTGTGCTTTCTGTGCGCTAAGCTTAAACCACTCTTTAAACCCAAGGTGTGAGATGCTTTTCGGATTTTTGGTGTGACTACAAGGAAGCCGGCATTCTTCAAACTTTTGATGCGCTGCTCTTTCATACTTCCTAGCCGATGGCAAACTACCTTCAGTCTTAAGCAAGTTTAATTCGTAGTTTAACAACCCGAATTTAAGAGCGCGCTCAGCTTCTCCCTTAGTCTTGAAGTACCTTTGAGCCTTCCGGCGCCCGGTAGGGCTAGCTGGGTCCTTTATATACCTCTCCGCGCGCCAACTCCCTGTTCGCGAATCGCAATAAATGCCAGCCAAACCGTCCTGCTGCCGCTTGGCTTTGCTTCGGAGTTCAGCCTCTATCTCGCCGCTTTCCACCTTGGCATCCCACTCCCTCAAGACAGCTTCGGCCTTCTCCTTAGTGGGATGCCCTTTTTCTACTTTATACCTGTTTTCACCATCTAACAGGACATGCAATCTCGCTTCCCATTGGCCAGGTTTTGGTCCTGTTGTTCTCTTCGTAATGTATTTCCTCAAAATTTTAATTTTCAATGGCGTTGGTTCGGCTTCTAACGGAAAAAGGGGAATCATGTCATCCATATACCAAAGCCCTCAGCTGATTAACGTGCGGCCGACACTATGATGGTAACGAAGGGCCAACGCTGCCGTAGCAGTCTTCGAGCGAGGAACTCCCCGAGTCATGCTGCCAGCTTGCGTGTACCACGCTGAATGGAAAAGTATTTGAGCTACTCTATCAGCATCTTTATTCAAAATTGCTTCATCTAACACCCGGCTGGTTTCTGCGTCTTCCCTAAGGTTCTTTGTTGCTTGTTCGAAACTGAGTTTCTCGGCTGCTTTCTTCTCGTAGAACATTTGTTGCCTCCTTTTTCTTATTAGTAATATAGCATACTGCCCACGACTTGTCAACAGTTCCCATGCAATGCAAGTGAACCAAAGCAAAAACGGCCCATCCTTACCAAGAGAGAGCCGCTTCTGCACGCCCGTAGTCAACGGGCCCAATCAAGGAGGCTTCAAAAGAAGCACACTCACAATACCACAAATTAAATTATGGTATAAACAAAGACCTGGCCATTACTACGATAGCCAGGTCCGGGGGTACCACCCCAATAATCAGGAGTCGAGAACATGTTAACACAACCAAACTATACACAATGTCCCAATCGCATCCTAGACAACATACGAGACTTTACACCCGCCGAGTTCTGCTGCCTCATGTACCTGGCAAGAGTCACGCTAGGCTGGCACAAGCAAACAATAAGAGTAGGGACCAGAACCATAGCCCAAGCGGTCGGCATGACACACCAACACATAAGCACCCAACTCAAAAGCTTAGAAGCAAAAGGATGGATAACCAAAAAACCCAGCACCAACCCCCAAAAAGCACCAACGTACACACTAAACATCGTGGCAACTGGAGACGACACGGAAGAAGGGGGGGTGTCAACCACAGTTGCCACGGGACGCGAATCAGTGTCAACCACAGTTGCCACTCTTAAAGAAAATAAAAGCTTAAATAAAACACATATAGGGAATTCAGAGAAAACACAACCAAAACCAAAAAGCAAAAGACCCAAGAATGAGAAGAACATGAGAGCAAAACCCAAGAACACAAGCAGCAAAGAACGATTTGAAGACATTGACTTACCTTCAGGTGTCTCTAGGGAGCTCTGGATTTCCTTCCTTTCTCATAGGCGGGAGCTCCGTAAAGGGGTTACGAAGCAATCATGCAAGCGACTTGTGGCTAAGCTTTCCGCGGCCGGCGAGCGAGCTAATGAGTTGCTTTCTAAAGCAATAGAGAATGGCTGGATTGGTTTGGATGTGAGGTGGTTACACTCACCGTCTTCTCGTTCGTCTCAGGAGCTGGAGGGGGGAGACAGGGCTAACCGGAATCACCCGGATTGGAGGCCAGTTAGAGGTCAAAACGTAGAATTCAAACAAAGGAAGCAAGAGGAGCAATTAAATATGAAACGCAACGAATTGGAAGCGAGGGCTAGGGAGTTGATGCAACGACTCTCGGTGAATAGTGGGTAAGAAATTAACTAAACAACAAAGGGAGTTGAGAAAAATTCTAAAAAGCGTCGTTGACCAACACCCTTATTTCCCAAAGGCGATAGAGCTGAGTAGTCAGACGATGATACTTGATGGAGAGGGCTTCTCTATAAGTATTCGGTCTGATTCAGGGGAAGAGCTTCATGGGTTTCACGATAGGCCACCTGGTTATAATAAAGTTTAGTGAACAAGAGCGAAGCCAGTTTATATGTAGAGGAATTGTTATCATCCATGCATTTTGCCTGGGTAGCCGAATTAATGTTTGCAAAATCACTGAAGAGACGTTGGCGCTTTGACTACTGTATCCCCAACGAAAAAATTGGTATTGAAATCGAAGGGGGGACGTGGCACAAGAGCCGTCACACAACGGGGAAGGGCTTCAGGGCAGATATTGAGAAGTATAATGCCGCTGTGGTTCATTATGGCTATAGGGTGCTGAGATATACCCCTGACCAGATACTGAACGGAGCACTAGAGGCGGATTTAAGGGAGTTGTGCAAAAGGGAATGACGTTGGACAGACGTTGTACAAGGCATGAACAATAACACTCGCCGGTTACGCTCCGAGTTGTTGCTCAGCCAACTGTGGTACATAGCAAACGGCGCCGCAAGATGGGAACGCTATCACCCGCTCAGGCCTACTAGAACGAGCATAGGGAAGGGTAGTGACGAGAGCCCAGCAACAATAGATGTTGACGTTCCTGAGGACGTTGCTTTGGGCATAAAGGCCCATACTTTACGCTTTTCTCGGCAGGACTATATTCGTGTTGTTGAAAAATTGTCGCAGCCCGAACGTCGAGAATTGAGTGCTTACTTTTTGGAGAGCCAGACGATGGACCCTCGCGTGTTGAGGCGTCCGTACCCAATATGGCAGAAAAAGGGGAAGGCTGGTTACCAGCTTAACCTTAACAAGCGCCCCACTCGTTTATTCTTAGGTGTCGTTAAGAAGGTGATGGCCCTAACTGTTGTTTTGTGACGAATAATGTTTGTAGTAACATTAGTAGTGGTCCTGGGTTTCCTTCCTTTCCCCAGGACCACTATTGACATTTCGAGTGATTTGTGTTATTAAGCTTTAGGTTGGACGTTATTCACTCATTTTGTTATGATGTATAAGGGCGTTAATCCAAAGGCTCAGCGCTGCCCGAGTCTCAAAAGTAAGCGCTGGCCTCTGCGCCCTGTGAGCTGGTTGGAAAAGCCCCGTGTATCTTGGCAGAGGCGCGGGGCTACTCTTATGATAGGAGTTCGGACTGATGTCTGAGAAGAAAAGAAGAGCAAGGCCCATGACGCCAAAGAAAGTAGCGGATGCATTGCGTAATAGTAATGGCATGGTAGCAGCGGCAGCTAGACAGCTTGGCTGCGACCGCAAGGTCATTTATAGGTATTTAGAAGAACACCCGAAAGTGCGGGAGGCACGCGAGGAGGCAGCCGACTACGGTTTGGACGTGGCCCAGAACAAACTTCGTGAGGCCGTTGAGGAAGGTCAACCGTGGGCGATACAGCTGACATTACGCACTTTAGGAAGAGGTCGAGGTTTTGTAGAGAGGCAAGAGCACGCCATACAAGGCGACGTTCGGACTGATATTCATATCAACATGGTTGAATGACGCTAGAGACGCGAACGGCGGAACTCAAATTCCAGCCACTGCCCGCCCAAAAAGGGTTTATCAACTCTCAATCTAGGATTAGTGCTTATATCGGCGGGCTGGGTAGTGGGAAGACGTTTGCATCAATTATCAAGGCATTCAGTCAACCCAGGGGAAGCCTGGGGTTACTGGTGGAGCCGACTTATCCAATGGTTCGCGATATTTTAGTGGAGACTTTGACTAAACACTTTAGGCCCTTCATAGCGGATTTCAATAAAAGCGAGATGGTCCTACGTTTAGTTAACGACACCAGAATTTGGTTAAGGTCCGCGGATAACCCCGAGAGACTGCGCGGCGTGAACGTGAACTGGGCGGGATTGGACGAAGCGGGGTTGATGAATGAGGACGCTTACCGGGTTACATTAGGTCGTTTACGGCTCGCGCCCGGACAGTTGTGGATTACTACAACGCCCAAACGGTCCCAATGGCTTCGGGAGTTAGTGGAAGGGGACGACGTCGAAACCTTCAGGGCTTCAACGTTCGATAATCCTCATTTACCGAAGGAGTACATCGATAGCCTAAATCAGGCTTACAGTGGCGCCTTTAAGGAGCAAGAGCTTTACGGACGCTTTATTGACAGTGGAGGGCAGGTGTTTGGCCCTCCGACGTTTTACAGTCCAGGGGAGGAGCAAAATGGGGTTCGCAAAATGGGAACGGGCGTTGATTTTGCGTACACTGAGAACGGTGGAGATAGTACGGTTTTTATAGGTGGCGTTCTTGGTTCTAATGGAGTTGTTTATGTTACGAAGTATTACTCAGCGAAGCAAAAGATTGAGCAGTGGAGTCCAGTATTGACTACGTTCCCAAGGCCTGTGTATGGGCGTTTGGGAGGCACTGAGGCTGCTACGAAAGCTTATATAGAGAATAGTGTGGGAGTACAGATTAGCGATTGCCTTAAATCGTCAGGGGATAAGAATTTTACGGGTAAGTTCTACGCTTCTCAGCCGGCCGCTGCGGATTGGAATAGTGGCATGGTACAAATTCCCTCTGGCCTACCCTGGAGCGGTAAGCTTGCGGAGAATTTGAGCCATTTTGTAGGTGAGCCAGGTATGCAGGAGGCTGATGATGACGTAGACGCTCTCGCGTCACTTCATTACAGCCTTAAGGGTAACGTGAGCACTAGTCGACAAGCCTTACAACAAGCGATGGGGCTTTAGGGGAGTTATTTTATGGGTATAGCACTTGAACAATTACGAGAGTTACAACTCAGGGCGGCTCGTGGTCGTATTGACACGGCGGACGAGGCGCTAGACATTGCGGCTGGTGTTTGGCGGCCTAACAGTGGGGAGTTAATGCCTGCGGCTCGTAACGCCACTAGGGCTGAGGCTTGGAATC
>CAYFGZ010000131.1:0-9078 GCA_964342575.1 uncultured Nisaea sp.
ACGAGACACTCTGGAAAATGAAGGGGCAAGAGTACTAGGAGATGGGGAGCCTAAAATCGGTGCACATGGAAAGCCCGTATTATTTTTACACCCAAAGGATTTTCTGGGTACTTTAATTGAACTGGAACAGATTTAGATAGTTATAGATAGGTATTTAAATGGATATTGCTTCCGGTATTATAGTTTATATTCTTCTTTGGTGGTGGGTATTTCTTATGTCCCTGCCTTTTGGAGTTAAACGCGAGGAAAATGTGGGCCAGGGACATGACTCCGGTGCTCCCAAAAGGCCGCTTTTGTTTCGGAAGGTCGTAGCTACTTTTTTTATATCTGCGGTTCTCTGGCTAGGAGTAGAGTGGGCGATAAATCAAGAATTTCTATCCTTTAGGGAAATGGCTAAAACCTTGTAGTTGGATTTATGTTTCGATAGGCTTGCTATGGGTACCTAAGAAATCTAAATCGTGAAGACACTTTTTTGCTTGATGATTTAAGATGTTTTATGAGCCAGTGAAGGCCTGAAGACCTGTCTGAGAACGTCCTAAAATAAGAGCATGTATATCATGAGTACCCTCGTAAGTGTTAACGGCTTCCAGGTTGAGAACGTGCCTTATTACGCCGTATTCATCAGAAACGCCATTTCCGCCATGCATATCTCGAGCAGATCGGGCTATTTCCAGAGCTTTTCCACATGAATTACGTTTTGCGAGAGAGATAGCTTCAGGTGCTCCTTTTCCGTCATCCAGCAACTTTCCTAGCCTTAGGCATGTTTGAAGACCGATTGTTATTTCAGTTTGCATATCTGCTAATTTTTTTTGAATAAGTTGATTAGCTGCGAGTGGCCTACCAAACTGTTTTCGATCCATCGTATATTCTAATGCTTGATGCCAACAGTATTCAGCAGCGCCTAAAGCACCCCAAGCTATGCCATAGCGCGCCTTGTTTAGGCAGCCAAAGGGGCCGGATAAACCTTGCACATTTGGTAGAATATTATCTTCGGGTACCAATACCTCATCCATCACGATCTCGCCAGTTATCGAGGCGCGCAGCGAAAATTTTCCTTCGATTTTTGGGGCTGACAGTCCGCGCATACCCTTTTCTAGGATAAATCCACGGATTACGTCATCGTCGGTCTTTGCCCAGACAACAAATACATCAGCTATTGGAGAATTGCTAATCCACATTTTTGATCCGGATACTAGGTAGCCATCAGTTACGCGTTTTGCTCTTGTTCTGAGTCCACCGGCATCCGAGCCATGATCAGGCTCGGTCAACCCGAAGCAACCAACCCATTCACCAGTCGCTAATTTGGGTAGATATTTTTCTCTTTGAAATTCGTTTCCGTAGGCCCAAATTGGGTGCATAACTAAACTGGACTGAACGCTCATGGCTGAACGATAACCACTGTCAACTCTTTCAACTTCTCGTGCGATGAGACCGTAGCAGACATGATTAACGCCTGCGCAACCGTAGCCCTGAATTGTTGAGCCTAAAAAGCCAAGTTGACCCATTTCAGTCATTATTTCTCTATCGAAATGCTCTTTTCTGAATGCACTTTGGACACGTGGGAGCAATTTTTCCTGGCAATATGCCTTCGCAGCGTTTTTTACGAGTTTTTCCTCCTCCGTTAGCTGCTCATCTAGAAGTAGCGGATCATCCCACTGAAAATCTATCCGTCGAGGACTCCCAATTTTTGCGGCGCTTGTTTTGTTAACGGATGCAATGCTCATCCCAGCCTCCAATTACACAATATTAGTAGATGATAAATTGACCTTTTCAGGTTCCTTAAAGTTTATAGGTTCAGTTAAAAATATTCTTCAGTTTATACAATGTTTCAACTTCTTCATTATTTGCATTCTTTTTATACTGTTTAATGTTTTCAACGACCACAGTTTATATCATTATGTAGTTCATATAATGGAGTCACGAATAGTGCATCGTTTCAGTAATCCAACGAAAATTAAATACTGTGCCCAGGGATATCATGTCTTCAATTGAAGACACTCGTATTATAATAGAGTTCGTTCGCGTGGGTGCCTATGTAAAGGTTAGCGCCATCGACCCCGTTACCCGGGTGGAAGTTTCCATAGTTGGTGATCCTGCAAAGTCAGAGGCAACACTTGAACGGGCAGCAGTAAAAAAACTTGATTTCGTACTAACCAAAAAGGGTCTAAAGAATAGATAACTATTTCACCCCAGCACTTGCTCTTTTTATGGATCTAATTTCGCGTTTTGTTGCCCCTTTGCCGAGGCCAATTTTTTTTGCAAAAGCGGATCTCTGAGCCGCATAGCTGGGCGCTACCATAGGGTAATCAGACGGTAAATTCCATTTAGCTCTGTACTCATCGGGACTTAAATTGTATGCCGTTCTAAGATGCCTTTTGAGCATTTTTAGTTGTTTGCCGTCTTCCAGACAAATTATGTGTTTATCAGTAATAGATTTTCGTATTGATACAGCGGGTTTAAGCTGTTTGCTCTCAGTGCGTTTATATCCACTTTCTAATTTATTCAGTGTATCATGCACCATATTAATAAACGCCGGTACTTCACTAGCAGCCATTTCATTATTTTTAAAATATGATACTGCGACATCAACGGTTAATCTCAATAAATCTGTGGAGTCGGCTGCGGGTCTTTCTGGATTCTCTGGCATTGGTTAACCTCGACATTGAAGGGTCGAAGCTGCAAGTAGAAGCAGGGTTAAATAGATAAGTCAATTACATTTATTTGATTCGTGTATTTTTTATGATGCCAGCAAAAAAAAAACGCGGGACATGCTTTTTCTTAGTTTGACAACGATTTATTTTCTGAGCGATTTGCAAGAATGCTATGTTCTATTAGCCAAAATAATCTCATGTACAGGTTTTTAAAAGAATGCGAGTGCTGGCGATTAGTTCAAGAGCTCGTGGAATGTTTAACGTTTAATAATTAATTACTTGTGTTGAGTATTTATCCAGTGATTTAACGACGGTCTGATCTAAATTATTATATACTAACAGTTTTCTTTTAGAAATCTTTGAAGCTGGTTTATTATCAAGAAGCTATAACTTTTTATATTTTGCAAGGTTGTTTTGATAATTGTTTAACTAGATTTGGGAAATTATTTAAAGTGAAAGATAACCATCCAAAAACTTTTTTTGATTGCGATTTCTTTTCGGCGTCATTGGCTGAAAGAGATCATGCGCTGTCTTTGGCGATAACGTCAGAGTTCAATAGACAGCAAAAACAGATCGAGTTAATTGCATCAGAAAATATCGTCTCGAAAGCGGTGCTTGAGGCGCAGGGGTCTGTATTGACTAATAAATATGCAGAAGGGTACCCATCAAAAAGATATTATGGGGGATGCGAATTTGTTGATAGGGCCGAAGAGTTGGCCGTCGAGCGTGCAACGTCACTTTTCGAATGTGAATTCGCTAACGTCCAACCACACTCGGGTGCACAAGCAAATCAAACCGTGTTTATGGCTTTATTGGAGCCGGGCGATACCATTTTGGGCATGTCGCTTGCGGCCGGTGGGCATTTGACGCACGGGGCTAAACCTAATCAGTCGGGGAAATGGTTTAATGCTATTCAGTATGGGGTAAAAGCGGTGGACTCTTTGATCGACTATGATGAAGTTGAGGCATTAAGCAAGGAGTTCAAACCAAAGTTAATAATAGCAGGTGGTTCTGCATATTCGAGAATTATTGATTTCCAGAAATTCCGTGAAATAGCGGATACCGTAGATGCCACTTTGCTAGTTGATATGGCCCATTTTTCGGGTTTAGTTGCTGGCGGAGTTCACCCCAGCCCCTTTCCTCATGCCCACATTGTAACTTCAACCACTCATAAAACTCTGCGAGGGCCCAGGGGTGGGATGATATTAACGAATGATGGGGAGTTGGCGCGCAAGATCAACTCTGCGTTATTCCCAGGTCTTCAAGGGGGGCCGCTAATGCATGTTATAGCGGCAAAGGCTGTTGCTTTTTGGGAGGCACAGAAGCAGTCATATAAAACTTATGTAGAGCAAGTGGTTGAAAATGCCGTAACGTTGGCAAGGCAGTTAGAGAGGCGTGACATGAACATAGTCTCAGGAGGTACCGATACGCATCTAGTCCTAGTTGATCTGCGCTCTTTAAAGATAACAGGGAGCCAGTCTGAGACTGCATTAGAAAGTGTTGGAATAACTTGCAATAAAAATGGTATTCCGTTTGATAAGCAAAAACCTACAATTACATCAGGAATTCGCTTGGGAACCGCTGCTGGTACTACTAGGGGTTTTAAAGAGGTAGAATTTATGTTGATAGCGAATCTGATAGCTGATGTACTATATGACCTGTCCCAAAATGGGAGATTGAGTAGGGAGATTATAGAAAAGACTACGAACGCGGTGGATAGTCTGTGTGCGAAATTCCCGATTTATTAAAATGACAAGGCATGTTTTTTGCCTATGATGAATACGTAGAAAAGAAAGGTAGAAAAGATGCGATGCCCATTTTGCGGACATAACGATTCTCAGGTCAAGGATTCCCGACCCACCGAGGACAATGCTGCCATAAGGCGCAGGAGGTTTTGCGCGTCGTGTGGAGGGCGTTTTACAACCTTCGAGCGTGTTCAACTTCGAGAGCTTACAGTTCTAAAAAAGAACGGGAAACGGGCTCCGTTTGATCGGGATAAACTTGATAGATCTATACAAATATCTCTTCGAAAGCGGCCAGTCGACCAAGAGCGCGTAGATAGAATGATTACTGGTATAGTTCGTCGCCTAGAAAGTATGGGCGAATCCGAAATACCGTCAACTGTCATCGGTGAGATGGTGATGGACTCACTAGGAAATTTAGACCCAGTGGCATATGTAAGATTTGCCTCTGTATACAGAAACTTTAGAGAAGCGAAAGACTTCGAAGAGTTTGTGGAGGATTTAAGTCGTTTTGAAGACGAATAACTCGAATATTATTTTATTTAATAAGCCACTATGCAGATAGAGGATGAAAAATGGATGCGTCTCGCTATGCGATTAGCTCGCAGAGGATTGGGAACGGCTTATCCTAATCCGGCAGTTGGGTGTATTCTAGTGAAGGATGAGTGCATAGTTGGACGTGGTTGGACACAGGCTGGTGGAAGACCTCACGCGGAGACTATGGCATTGAGGCAGGCGGGAGAAAAAGCAAGGGGAAGTACAGCCTATATTACACTTGAACCCTGTGCCCACTTTGGTGAAACGCCCCCCTGTTCTAGAGCACTTATCGACGCCGGAATAAGTCGAGTTGTAGCGGCAGTAAAAGATCCCGATCCGCGTACTAATGGAAACGGTTTTGCTCAACTTAAAAATGCGGGTATCCAGGTGACGGAAGGTGTATGCACTGAGTTAGCGGCCAGTGTAATTGATGGTTTTTTGTCAGTCATTAATTCTGGACTTCCAGTAGTTACCTTGAAAATAGCTTCAAGTTTAGATTTCCGCATTTCTACGAAGACCGGTGAAAGTAAATGGATAACTGGAGAATCAGCACGCCAATCTGGGCACATGTTACGTGCTAAAAACGATGCCATAATGACTGGTATTGGGACCATAATCGCAGACGACCCCGATCTCACTTGCCGGTTAGCTGGATTAGAAGAACGATCTCCTGTGAGAGTAGCGCTAGATACAAGGCTTCGAATGCCTGTAAATTCTAACTTTGTCAAGTTGGCTAGCAAGGTAACTACCTATATTTTTACGACTGAAAAGTCTAAGGAAAAAAAGAGAATTGAGTTGACTGACCTCGGTGTTAAAATAATCGCCCTTGACTCCAATGAAGAGGGGCGAGTTCCACTAATGGAGTGCTTTAGAATTCTATCCAAAAGTGGGATTACTTCGGTTCTTGTCGAGGCCGGCAGTGGTTTGGCATCAAGCCTACTCAGGTTTAGACTTGTTGATAAGTTGATTGTTTATCGCGCACCTATTCTTATTGGAAATGATGGTATAGCTGCTTGCAATAGCATCGGGGTAGAAAAACTGAATGAAGCGATAGGCTTTGAACTCAGTTCATTAGAATATATAGAGGGGGACACAATGGAGACTTATGTCCGCGATAAAGGGGTTTAAAGAGTGTTCACTGGCATAATAACTGATGTGGGTTACGTAAAAGACGTCAAGCGAAGAGGTGATATGCGTGTAACTGTAGTAACTAACTTTGATATTGGAAGTATTTCTATGGGTGCATCAATTTGTTGTTCTGGGGTGTGCCTTACAGTAGTTGATAAGGGATTAGATTGTTTCTCGGTCGATGTTTCTCAAGAGACATTAGATTCGACAATTCTTGGTAATTGGGCCATCGGAACCCCAATAAACCTTGAGCGCTCACTGCATTTGGGCGAGGAATTAGGGGGGCATATTGTTACTGGTCATGTGGATGGAAAAGCTGAAATTATGAGTTTAGAAAATGCAGGAGATAGTAAACGGCTTTCGATCAAGGTTCCTCAAACTCTGAAATCATTTATAGCAAAAAAAGGATCGGTGACACTTGACGGAGTTTCATTGACGGTTAATGAGGTCGATAATGATATTTTTGGTATAAATATAATTCCACATACTTGGCTTAACACGACGTTTAAATTAGCTGAGAAGGGAGTATATATGAATATAGAAGTGGATATAATTGCTCGTTATGTGGATCGCTTAATTCAGACGAAAGGATAAGTTAATATGAATATTTCATCCGAATTGGGCGATATTTATAAGGGAGCTCTATCTTCGATTGATGAAGTGATAGAAGAGGCAAGAGCGGGCCGTATTTTTATTTTAGTGGACGATGAAAATCGTGAGAACGAGGGGGATCTCTGTATTCCAGCGGAGATGGCTTCGCCCGAAGTTATAAATTTTATGGCTAAACATGCAAGAGGGCTGATCTGTTTGTCTATGCAGCGATCGCGAGTTGAAGAGTTGGGTTTGGCTCTTATGTCGAGGAATAACGAAACTAGGCATGAGACGGCTTTTACCGTATCGATTGAAGCGCGGGAAGGGGTGACAACGGGGATATCAGCTCACGATAGATCTAGGACTATTTCGGTCGCTATAGATCCAGAGAAAGGGCGCGATGATATAGTCACTCCAGGACATGTATTTCCACTCGTTGCTCGAGATGGAGGAACTCTTGTGCGAGCAGGTCATACAGAAGCTGTTGTGGATATAGCACGGATTGCAGGAATGAACCCGGCAGGTGTTATTTGTGAAATCATGAATGATGATGGAACGATGGCCAGATTGCCGGATCTTATCCCTTTTGCTGAAGAGCACAATCTTAAAATCGCTACTATAGCAGACTTGATAAGTTACCGTCGATCCAAAGAGTCTATAGTAGAGCGCTCGGTTGAAACTGTTCTGAATAGTAAATATGGCGGTGATTGGCGGATGATAGTTTTTTTGAATAAAGTTACTTATGCCGAGCACGTAGCGTTAATCAAGGGTGATATTACGACTGGAACGCCTGTGCCAGTGCGTATGCACGCCCTCGATGTCATGGAAGATGTTCTGGGAGACCAGTCCGGGTCACGCGGTGGGGGAGAACTTCAGACAGCAATGGCCAACATTTCCGAGAAAGGAAGAGGAGTAGTAGTTTTAATGCGGGAACCTACACCGTCTACCTTGTCGGAAAAACTCCGCCAAAAAATGAAGTCAATGGAGGAAGAGAATATTACTGCAAGCGAATTAAGGGATTATGGTGTAGGAGCCCAAATTCTGTTAGACCTTGGTATTAAGGAGATGGTTTTATTAACTGACTCCGAAAGAACGGTTGTAGGACTCGAGGGCTATGGTCTTAGTATAACCGCGCGAAGATCAACTAGTAAAAGATAGGGTGGCTATATATGATGAGTACAATATTGCTGGTCGACGCTGACTTTTATAAAGAACTAGCGAACGAGTTGGTAAGGGGGGCTGTTGCCGAACTAGCTATGCTGGGATTGCGCTATGAAAGATTGTCGGTTCCAGGCGCTCTAGAGATCCCCGCAGCAATTTCATTGGCATCAAAAAGGACAAAGGGAGAAGCATACATGGGTTATGTAGCCCTGGGCTGTGTTATTCGAGGGGAAACGTCCCACTATGATGTAGTTTGTAATGAAAGTGCACAAGGCCTGCAGCGGTTGGCTCTAGACCGTGATCTTGCAATTGGAAATGGAATATTAACCGTTGACAATGTGGCCCAAGCATGGGATCGCGCATCTGTAGCGGGCAAGAACAAGGGGCGTGATGCCGTCTTGGCTTGTCTATCGCTGGTTGAGATTCGACAGAGGTATATTGGGTGATTTTTCACAATCAAGTCGTTGACAAAAACGAGGTGCTTGAACGTCCTCGAACGGCAGCAAGAATAGCAGCAGTTCAGGCAATTTATCAAATCACTATGACCAATTTGCCCGCAGATGAGGTAGTGAAAGAATTCACTCTTTTTCGTTTGCAGCAAATAGAAGGAGATTCAAATCTTGGTGTTCCGGATCTAAAATTATTCGAAATTTTGGTTAAGAAAACAGCAAAAGAGTTGAATGAATTAGATAGATTAATTGCAGATGTCCTTGTAGAGACCTGGACTATGGATCGGTTAGAAAATACTCTCCAGGCAATATTGAGAGTTGGCGCGTGCGAGTTACTGCGACATTTGGAAACTCCTCCAGCAGTAGTTATCAGCGAATACGTAGATGTTACGCACGCCTTTTACGAAGATAAGATGGCTGCTTTGGTTAATGGAGTATTAGATAAGTTGGGGCAGGAAAATAGGAAAAAAACATTAGGCTAAAGTATGAAAATGGATGAGTTTTCCAGAATAAAAAGGTATTTTGCGCCTTTATCGTCAACTGAATTAGGGTCGTTGGGATTACGTGATGATGCAGCTATTCTTCCGGTAAACGATAGTTCTCATCTTGTTGTCTCTTCGGATGCATTGGTTCAAGGAGTACATTTTAGGAGCGAGGACACTCCTTACTATGTTGCTCGGAAGGCGTTGAGAACCAATTTATCTGATCTAGCTGCGATGGGAAGTCAACCTGTTGCCTACACGTTGACCCTAATAATTGGTAGAGAACAACAAAATAAAACATGTGACTGGTTAGAGAAGTTTGCGGCGGGCCTGGCGT
>CAYFGZ010000132.1:0-9000 GCA_964342575.1 uncultured Nisaea sp.
CAGACAATCCCTCCCCTCGCCCTTATTGGCCACGACTCAGGTGATCAGAATTATCCAGACACTCCCTCCCCTCGCCCTTATTATCCAGGTATCACGATCGTGGTTATTAGAATTATCCTGGTTTTGAACAGTAATAGCCCGGCAAATCGAAGCATATTCCTCGTCTGCCATACTTTCTGGCACATCGAAAGTTTTACCTTCTTCCAGACTATCCAGAAGCGACCTTTTCAGCCTGGCACGCGACGCTTGTCCAAGCTCCTGTTCAATTTGGGTCCTCAAAGCATCTTTCAATGCTGACAAATCATCCATTCCAAACAGCTTCGCGAAATCATCGTCAATTTCTACCGCCGACACTTCTCTTATTTCAGTAATTTTGGTATCAAAAACAGCTTCTTTCCCCGCTAAATTAGGCTGACTATAAGGATCTGGAAACCGAACTTTAACCTTTATTGACGAGCCCGCCTTTTTTCCAACCAGTTGCTCCTCAAATCCGGGAATAAACTGATTTGAACCCAATTCAAGATGATGACCTTCTGCACTGCCACCCTCGAACTCGTCCCCGTCTACAGATCCTTTAAAGTCGATAACTAAAATATCACCTAATTTACTGGCTCGTTTTGCAGTAACTGGCTCGGACCCCTTGTGCTGATCTGCCAGCTTTGCTAGCGCCTCATTAAGTTCTTTTTCGCCAGGTTCCGCTATAAGCTTTTCCAACTTAACAGCAGAAAAATCGATTGGATCAATTTCTGGCATCAGTTCAACAGAAAGATTAAATTCTAAGTCTTGCCCTTCATCAAACGAAACTACCTCAATTTTAGGCTGAACTGCTGCTCTCAACCCTCTGTCTTCCAGAGCTTTTTGAGAAGATTCATTAACTGATTTTTCCAGAATTTCTCCCATAATAGATTGACCGAATCTTTTCTTAACAAGTTGAGTCGGAACTTTACCCGGCCTAAACCCGGGCAGCTGCAACGTTGGGGCTAATTCGGTTAAACGTTCATCCATCTTGCCATCGATGTCGGCGGCAGAGATAACAACTTTGAATTCTCTTTTTAGACCCTCTGTGACCGTTTCTGTGACTTCCATATTCTTTTTCCGATCCAATTCATCAATCTAATCATTTACTGCGGTTTTATTCGATGGATTCTATTACAAACAATAGTTTAGATTAACCACAACGTTTAAATATAAAAAAATAAGCTCGGGGTGAGCTTGGTGCGGGTGAAGGGACTTGAACCCCCACGGCTTTCGCCACCAGAACCTAAATCTGGCGTGTCTACCAATTCCACCACACCCGCCCTCCGATGCAAGTACAAAACAAAGCCCAAAGACTCCTGTCTCACAGGTCTGTCCGGAATGGCTAGCCGATGCAGGCTCTCACGTCAACAACACTTATTTAAAAAAACATCTTTTAGTTGCGTATAATTGATCTTAACGCAGCAGATCGTGCTACCGCGCTACCAGTCTCATATTGCGAACTATTTACTTCAATATCCTTCACATTATAGCGATAATTAACCATTAGCCCGAAAGATTGCTTTCGTCCGCGCAAAGAATTATCAGCCGCCCAATTTATACGCTCAATCGAAGCGCCATTAGATAGATGGAAATGGGCTACCGGGTCCTTAGCTCTTCCGTTTCGGCCCTTAGCATTGCATAAAAACTCGGCGGCCAACCTAATTAATACCTTCTTAATCGCACCAATAGGGGCCTCGTGGTCTGTACTGTTTTCTCGGATCAACGGCAACAAATCCTTAATTAGAGCTGGGTCGGTCTTACCTCCCGAATATTTTTGCAGAGTCTTTCGTTCTGAAGACTTTAATGACATTATTTTTTCATCTTCCAGGTGTTCAGATATCCAATTCGAAAGCCCCGGAATAGGTGACAAGGTTGAAAAAGTTTTCAAATTAGGTAGTTCCCGCCTCAGCTCTTCCACTACTCTTTTGATTAAAAAGTTTCCAAAACTTATTCCGTCTAGACCTCTTTGAGCATTAGAGATGGAATAAAAAATCGCAGTGTCAGCGGTTTTTGGATCTATTGCGGTGTTAGCTTCATCCAAAAGGTAGTCGATATTACTGGAGATTCCCTCAACTAACGCTACCTGCACAAAAATTAAAGGTTCGTTAGGCATGTTTGGATGAAAAAACCCAAAGCAACGCCTATCCTGGTCCAGGCGATGTTTCAAATCATCCCAAGATCTAATGGCGTGAACGGATTCATATGCTATCAACTTTTCTAGCAACGAGGCTGGTGAGTCCCATTGGATCTGAACCAATTCCAGCAAGCCTATGTCAAACCAGGCCGATAACATTGATCGAAGATCGTTAGATAGGTTCTCAACATCCGGATACTTGCTAATTAATGGGAACATGGCTGCTCGCATATCTACCAAAAACTTCACACCCTCGGGCAACGTCGTAAATCGACCTAGAAGTGCTCTCCATCTAGGCTCTAGAGCAAGTTTTAGGGCCAACTCAGCTCTTGTGCGAGAACGATCATCCGTCCCAGCTTCTAAAACACAAGAAATTGCCTCGTCGACTTTTTCTCTATCTACGCCGAAGGCGCGTGCTAGCTCCCTGATGAAAAGTCCACGTCCTTTCTGGTTTAACCCAAGATAAGTCTTTCCAATTTCGGCCGCGCGGGATCTCAGAGACGCCTCGTCTCCAATTCCCGTGATACAGGCCTCTATTTCTATCGAAAGTCTCTCCAAATCTTCGGGCGGTAAATTCGGGTTCGGCTTCCCTGTGATATAATTCATCGTCGAGATTGAAAGCTCATCCCAGACTTTCCAAAGATTATCTAGCGTCCTATCAATGAGGTTAGTTGTATTCGATTTGACCATTTAATTAACTAACATTTAAATTTAATAAATTTTTATAAACCACTATTAAATAATTATTTTTTTAATATTTAATAGTGCGTCATAAACTTTAAAACTTTTATTACCACTATGGCTCTAGATCGCAATAAATTGCATAAAATCACTCGAAGAAAATGGGGCGAGTGATGGGATTTGAACCCACGGCTTCCAGAATCACAATCTGGCGCTCTAACCAACTGAGCTACACCCGCCATTAACGATCGCCTTAGTAGTCCAGAGAGGTATTCCCGTCAACTAAAATGGGTTTTTAACTTTCTAGACGCTTCATCCAAAACCTGATCTTGTTTTGCAAAACAAAATCTTATGAACTTTTCTTTTCCAGGCACCTGGTAAAAAGCGCTGGCTGGAACACCAGTAACCCCCGCCTCAACCGTTATGTACTTACAAAAATCAACATCCGTCCCGTCAAATCCTGTTTCCTCAATATCTACAAACAAGAAATAGGTCCCCTGACACAGTGCAGGCTTAAATCCTGGAATTTTCTCCAGAGACTCCGACAAACGATCTCTTTTTGACTTCATACGATCATTTAACTCGTTAAAATACAGATCACTTTGATTTAATCCATAAGCAACCGCCCTCTGGAGATTAGGTGCGGTAGTGAAAACAAGGAATTGATGCGCCTTTGACACGGCACTCAGTAACTTTTCGCTTCCGGTTAAATACCCAACCTTCCATCCCGTTAGAGAAAATGTTTTACCAGCCGAACCTATACGAATAGTTCGGTTCCGCATACCTGGTAATGTCATTAACGGTATATGCCGCCGCTCATCGAAAGCCATATGCTCGTACACTTCATCGCAAATCGCTACGGCATCAAATTCTTTCACCAAGTCAGCTATCAAGTTTAATTCTTCGTAACTATATACTTTGGATGCAGGATTTTGTGGTGTATTTAATAATAAAAGCTTTGTTTTGTTTGAAAATGCAGCCCTTAAACTGTCTGGGTCAATTTCCCAGTAAGGGGGCTTAACAGAAACCATTTTAGGAACGCCACCCGCCCTCCGGATTATTGGTAAATAACAATCGTACAACGGTTCAATTAAAACCACCTCATCTCCTGGCTCTATCAACCCAAAGAAGCAGGCTGCTAAACCCTCCGTCGCTCCTGTGGAGATCATAGTTTCTGATTGCCAATCAACTTCAATACCGTAAAACCTTTCATTGTGTTTTGCCACGGCCTGACGCAGTTCAGGAACTCCGAGCATTGGTGGGTACTGATTTGGTGGATCGTAAAGAAATTTAGAAGCTTGCTCCAACACGTTGTTCGGTCCCGAATCATCAGGGAAACCTTGCCCCAGATTTATTGAACCCTTTTCTATAGCTAAACGGGACATTACCTCAAATACCGTGGTGCCATAAGAGCCTAGTACTGAATTTGATGGTTTCATTAGCCCTCTCGAAAGGATTATTTAAACTATTTTAATTTCGAATTGCCACTGCTAGTTAAACACTAAATTGGAGAAAAATTAAGTCCCGCAGTAAAATAAAATATCGATGCCCGGGTGTTGCCGTAAATAAAAATTACTGCAACATCTCTAGATTGGGGCATCGTTAGTCGGAGTTTCCAATGCGTCACATTCTCTCAAGACTTTTACTAACAATCGCTTCTAGTGATGCCAGCTACGGCAATGACCGAAGAAGTTTTTATAAAAGACTCTGAAATAACATTCGCGGCCTTATTTCAATAGTAATTATACATGCATGCCAATGGGATGCTAGTGCACCTAAGAGGAATAACTCACCGGGAAGGCCACCAGTCTTACTGCCATAAGCTGTCTAACTCATTGGCACGGTACTGGGTAGGTGAGAGTTCCGGGTTTGTAAGTTCGTTTCGGTTCAAAGCAAGTAATCATTCCTGGACCATCAGCCCAGTAAATATGCGGATTTACGCCTTCATTTCCGTCTTCGAGGAAGTACCTACAGCCCACATAAGAAGGCAGCTTTCCGTATTTCGACGTCGTATTAAGGAAATAATCAATATTTACACTAGTTTGTCAGCTAAATATATATAGTGTGCTGGATAAATGTGAAAGAACCAATGACAATATAGAGAGAGCGGGAAAAGATATGTCAACACTTGCCGAACGCATGAACCATCTCGGAACAGAGACCGCTTTCGAAGTCCTAGCGCGCGCTAACGCCCTAGCGGCAGAGGGCCGGGAAATCATAAATTTAGGCATCGGTCAACCAGACTTTAAAACCCCGGATCACATCGTTAATGCCGCCGTCAAAGCGTTAGAGGATGGTCACCACGGATACACGCCGGCAAACGGTATTCCAGAACTTCGAAAAGCTGTATCAGAAGACCTTGCCCGGCGACACAATGCAGAAATTTCTCCGGAAAGAGTACTTGTTGTGCCTGGAGGAAAAGTAACCATGTTTTTAGCGATGATGATATACGGAGAACCTGGAGCAGAAATTATATATCCAAACCCAGGATTTCCAATTTATGAATCAACAATAAGGTTTTCCGGTGCAACGCCAATTGCTATTCAACTACGAGAAGAAAATGAATTCGCATTTTCAGCTGAGGAAGTTCTATCAAAAATCAACGATAAAACCCGCTTGATTATAATAAATAGCCCAGCAAACCCTACGGGAGGAGCCACACCCAAATCGGAGTTCGATACATTGATCAATGGGTTATCGGAATGGCCTAACGTCGCGATTATGAGTGACGAAATCTATGGCCAAATGCTCTACGATGGACGAGAACACGTCAGCCTTCTTAATTATCCGGAAATAAGCGACAGATTGATTTTACTTGATGGTTGGTCAAAAACATATGCCATGACGGGCTGGAGATTGGGATATAGTGTGTGGCCTGATAACGTCACTAGTCACGCTGAGAAGCTCTGCGTAAATATACATTCTTGTGTGAATGCTGCAGCACAATTTGCCGGAATAGCCGCTCTGCAGGGCGACCAAGCAGCGGTATTTTCCATGGTCACAGCATTTGCGGAAAGGCGCCAGGTGATTACTCAGAAATTAAACGAAATTCCGGGTTTTAGTTGTATAGAACCAGGAGGCGCCTTTTATGCATTCCCGAACATTACCAAAACAGGAATGAGTTCAGACGCCGTTCAAAAAAAGCTTCTAGAAGAAGCCGGTGTCGCAGTGATTTCAGGTACGAGTTTTGGAGTTCACGGTGAAGGATATCTCCGCTTTTCTTACGCAAACTCAATAGAAAATATCGAAACAGCCTTAACAAGAATTAAGAGCTGTCTTGCCTAATCTTTAATCATTTGCAGACCAAGAACTTACTAGTCTGCATATTTTATAGCCAAAAATAAATAGTACACACATCAAAAAAGTATTGTAACCCATTGTTATTTATAAAAAATTTTCCATCATAAAACTGGCATATTCTATGCAGTTACAACCAGATAAATTTTTATTAAATTAGGTTATTAGATATTCCGATGAAAAAAATAGAGGCCATAATAAAACCGTTTAAGTTAGATGAAGTTAAAGAGAAACTCCATGAGGTCGGCATTAAAGGTATTACCGTTATTGAAGCCAAAGGGTTTGGCCGGCAAAAAGGTCATACAGAATTATATCGGGGGGCAGAATATGTAGTTGATTTTCTGCCAAAAATAAAAATAGAAGTTGTTGTGGAAGATGAGCAGACAGAGCCGGCGATAGAAGCTATTCAGTCGTCAGCATATACCGGGCGAATTGGAGATGGTAAAATTTTCATATCCACCGTAGACGAAGCGATAAGGATCAGGACCGGTGAAAACGGCCCCGAAGCCCTTTAAATACTCTAGTAGGAAAACTTGTTATTGGTGCACAACCTGATGGTTTATCAAATGTTATGATAGAAAGGAAAGCTATGTCGGACGTCAGTACAGTTTTAGAAATGATAAAAGAAAATGATATACGTTACGTAGATCTTAGATTTACCGACCCTCGTGGGAAATGGCAACATCTAACCCAGGCTGTATCGACTGTAGATTCTGATTCGCTTGAAGAAGGATTTATGTTCGATGGATCATCTATTGCAGGTTGGAAGGCAATCAACGAATCCGATATGTGCCTTAAACCTGATCTAACTACAGCTACAGTAGATCCATTTTTTGCTCAAGCGACCCTGGTATTGGTTTGCGACGTATTAGAACCTACAACAGGAAAACCCTATAATCGAGACCCTCGATCCACCGCAAAAGCTGCAATTGATTACATGGAAAGTGTAGGGATTGGCGATACAGCTTTCTTTGGCCCCGAAGCCGAATTTTTTGTCTTTGACGATGTAAAATTCGATGTGCAAATGAACCGTGGCTATTACGAGGTTGATAGCTCGGAAGGCCCTTACAACACAGCCAGGGACTACGAGGAAGGCAATCCAGGCCATCGTCCAGGGGTAAAGGGAGGGTATTTCCCAGTACCACCCGTCGATTCTGAACAAGATTTGCGAAGCGAGATGCTGGCCGTTATGGAAGAAATGGGTGTTGAAGTTGAAAAGCACCACCATGAAGTGGCGCCATCTCAGCATGAATTGGGCATGAAATTTGGGACTTTAATTGATACAGCAGATAATCTCCAAATATACAAGTACGTTGTTCAACAAGTTGCATCCTCGTACGGTAAAACAGCTACATTTATGCCAAAACCAGTTGCCGGAGATAATGGCTCTGGAATGCATGTACACCAATCTATATGGAAAGATGGCAAACCAATGTTTGCTGGTTCCGAGTATGCAGATCTTTCGGAAACTTGCCTCTTTTATATAGGTGGAATTATAAAGCATGCGCGCGCAATTAACGCCTTCTCAAACTCAATTACAAATAGTTACAAACGGCTCGTTCCTGGTTTCGAAGCCCCTGTTCTCTTGGCATATTCTTCTAGAAATAGATCTGCCTCCTGCCGTATTCCTTTCGTTAATAATCCGAAGGGAAAAAGGGTCGAAGTTCGTTTTCCTGACGCGGCCAGCAATCCTTATTTAGCGTTCTCCGCTATGCTTATGGCAGGATTAGATGGAATAAAAAATAAAATTCATCCCGGTGATCCGATGGATAAAGATCTGTATGAACTGCCTCCAGAAGAATTAAAAGACATTCCAACTGTCTGCGGGTCTTTACGTGAAGCTCTATCTGCCCTAGATGTAGACAGAACTTTTCTGACAGAAGGCGGGGTATTTGATGATGATCAAATTGACGCTTTCATAGAACTGAAAATGGAAGAAGTTTTAGCTTTCGAGCAAACTCCACATCCTATAGAATTTCAGATGTACTACTCGGTATAAGCCAGATAACTAATCGGGAAAAGGGAGACCTTTTCTTTAGAAGGTCCCCTTTTTGTTTTCGTATCTATTTATTCAATTTAATCCAAAGAAATCTTGATAGAATCCCGACACTTTCAGTCCCCCTCCCGTGAGAACGATAACCGTTTTTTCGTGAGGGTTAATGGTTCCTTTTAAAACCAGTTTTTCGAAAGCAGCTGCAGCAAGAGCACTGGTTGGCTCAACAAAAAGTCCCTGTTCAGCAAGCTCCAATGTAGCCTCTTTAATAGCTCTTTCATTAATCGCTACTGCCCCTCCCATGGACCTTTTTAAAGCCATAATGACCTGTTTCATTCTAACCGGCTTTTTAATAGCGGTACCTTCCGCAATGGTAGGCTCAAATATACTCGTGACAGGGTTGCTGCTTTCTGCTTCAAGGGCACTCACAATTGGACAACAATTCTCCGGTTGCGCCGCAAATAGGCGAGGCAGCTTACTGATCTGTTTTTTCGTGAACAATTCTTTGAAGGCAATATCACATCCTAAAATGTTACTGCCTGCTCCAGTGGGAATTATAATGTTATCAGGAGAATTGAAACCAAGATCTTCCCACAATTCGTAGCCAAGAGTTTTGGTGCCTTGGAGAAAAAACGGATGCCAATTGTGACTCGCATAAAACATGTTTTGAGCCATTTCCACAGCAACCCGTTCCGTTTCCTCTCTGGAACCCGGGACCAGATGCACGCTTGCTCCGTAAGCCCGTATTTGGGCAACCTTGCTCGGAGAGGTATTAAGGGGTGCAACGATATTTACTTTGATACCGGCCGCCGCACCATAGGCGGCTATCGCAGCGCCACCGTTTCCCGAACTGTCCTCAACAACTTCGGTCACTTGC
>CAYFGZ010000133.1:0-8729 GCA_964342575.1 uncultured Nisaea sp.
CCTCCATCATTTTCGACATTCGTTGGGCAAAGGCTTTCACATCACTTACTGGCTCACCGTCCATAATTCGAGCTTGATCAAATAGTAATAACGCAGCATCTTCAATCGTCCGACCGGTTTCCCCTTTCTTTACTTTGGCGGCCAATTTTTTAATGAGGCCGTGGTTTGGGTTGATTTCCAATACGCGGGGAGCTGCGGCTTCTACTTGTTGATGCTGTCTGAGGATGCGCTCTAAATTCATATCCATGTCCCCCTCATCGGCAACCAGGCAACAGGCCGAGTCCGTGAGTCGATTAGATTCTGTCACGTCTTTGACGGTCTCGCCCAACGCTAGTTTTATGGAAGCAAGAAGTGGAGATATATCGCTTTTTTTATTCTCTTTTTTAGAATTATTTTTACTTCCTTTTTTGCTCGACTTTTCGTCGGTCTTTATATTTTCAAGATCAGTTGAACCTTTTGTTATGGAGCTGAATTGTTTCCCTTCATACCCTTCGAACATGCTAGAAATCCAAAAATCATCAATAGGGTCTGATAATAAAAGCACCTCTATATTTTTGGCGGCGTAACCTTCAAGATGCGGCGAATTTTTTATCGCTTCTTGGCTCTCTCCTGTAATGTAATAGATAGTTTCCTGGCCATCTTTCATCGCAGACAAATAATCTTTCAAACTTACTAATCCGTCCTGTGTAGTTGATCGAAACCTAGCTAAGTCGAGGAGAGATGATTTGTGCTCGTTAGGAACGCCATACAGACCCTCTTTAAGTACTGCTCCAAAATTATCCCAAAAGTCCGCATATTCATCAGGTTTTTTATCGGCTTTCTTCTTTAGTTCGTTGATTATCCGTTTGGTAACTGCCGTACTTATGGCCGATACCATTGGGTTTTTTTGCAATAGTTCTCGGCTCACGTTTAGTGGCAGATCTTCGCAATCGATTATACCTTTGGTAAAACGGAGATATTCGGGGATCAAATCATCGCAATCATCGGTAATAAACACTCTCTTTACATACAATTTTACCCGATGTTTGCGATCAGGATGAAATAGATCAAAAGGCCTCTTAGAAGGTACGAATAATAGTGCGCTGTAGTCAAAGCGTCCCTCTGCCCTCCAATGTGTTGTCATCCAAGGTTCATCATATCCACTACTAACATGGCGATAGAACTCGGTATATTGTTCTTGCTTGATATCCTTCTTCTGTCGTGTCCATATGGCGGATGCTTCATTTAAAGCCTCCTCTTCCTCCCCGTTTAAAAGCACAATTGGAAGTGCTATATGGTCGGAATATGCTTTTACTATGGTTTTTAATCTACCGTCCTCTAGAAATTCTTTTGCATCATCCTTCAAATGCAAAGTAATATTTGATCCTCTATCGACTTTCTCTGCCGTCTCTATAGTGTATTCACCCAGACCGTCAGAACTCCATAACCAGGCCTTCTTCTCTCCCGCTTTGCGCGTCAAAACGTCCACTTTTTTAGCTACCATAAAAGCGGAATAAAAACCGACACCAAATTGGCCTATAAGTCCCACATCTTCTTTATCATCTCCAGATAAGCTTTCCACGAAGGCGCCTGTACCCGAACGAGCTATGGTTCCAAGATTTTCATCTAGTTCTGTTTCGTTCATGCCCACGCCATTATCGGATATGGTCAGAGTTTTTGCCTTCTTATCGATGGATATTTGAACCTTGAAATTGGGATCTCCAGAAATCAATTTATCATCTGTTAGAGCTAAATATCTCAATTTGTCACAGGCATCCGCTGCATTTGAGATAAGTTCTCGAAGAAATACTTCGCGTTCACTATATAAAGAATGGGCAACGATATTAAGTAATTTGCTTACTTCCGCTTGAAAAGAACGTTTATTACTAGCCATTATTAGGTTCCTTGGTTAACTCTCGTATATAAACTTTCATACGATAGACGTGGATTCCACTCCACATATGTGTAACATACTGTTTAATTTCAAGTCTTGTTTAGTTTTCTTTACCAAAAGAATTCGAAGATGGTCTAATAATGACTACTTTCAACACTTTTTCAACGACCGCGGTACTGGGGCCTACAAACACAGGAAAGACGCATTTGGCGCTAGAACGTATGCTTGGTTATCAGTCAGGCATGATTGGATTTCCGCTGAGACTGTTAGCCCGCGAAAATTACGAGCGCGTTATCGCAAAAAAGGGAAAAAACTCGGCAGCTCTTGTTACCGGGGAAGAAAAAATTATTCCGCCTCAGGCAAAGTATTTTTTATGTACGGTGGAGGCTATGCCAGCTGATAGGCTGGTTGAATTTTTGGCGATAGATGAAATTCAACTTTCATCCGATCCAGACCGAGGGCATGTATTTACCGACAGACTTTTGAATGCCCGTGGGACTTTGGAAACAATGTTTTTAGGCGCTTCCACCATTGAGCCACTTTTGAGAAAAATTATGCCCGAAATTCAGTTCATCACTCGGCCTAGATTGTCTAAATTAACTTATACTGGTTTAAAAAAAATCACACGTTTACCCAAAAAATCGGCCATAATAGCCTTCTCGGCTCAAGACGTTTATAGCATCGCCGAACTAATACGAAATCAGAGGGGGGGCGCCGCAGTGGTACTAGGCGCGCTTTCGCCTCGGACACGCAACTCCCAGGTCGCGTTGTATCAAAATAATGATGTGGATTATCTAATAGCAACTGACGCCATCGGCATGGGGTTGAATATGAGTATTAACCATGTAGCATTTGCTGAAAACGTAAAATTTGATGGACGAGTACCCAGAAAACTCTCTCCTCAAGAGTTAGCGCAAATAGCTGGCCGAGCTGGCCGATACATGAATGATGGTACATTTGGGGTAACGGCGGATTGCCCTGAATTTGAGGATGAGACAGTACTTTCCATTGAGGAACATAGTTTTGAATCTGCCAGAAGTATATTTTGGCGAAATGCCGACCTGTCTTACGACTCTATCTCGGATTTAACGAATGCGCTCGATCTTTCCCCTCCATATCCATTTATGAAAAAAAAATGGAATGCGGACGACCACAGATATTTTTTAAGTCTTTCTCGGGTTCCTGCGGTCAGAGAAAAATGTAAAACTCGATCGGGTGTTAGGTTGCTTTGGGAAGTTTGTCAAATTCCAGATTTTAGCAGAACACTTTCAGAGTCACATGTCATGTTTTTAGCAAAAGTATTCTCATATTTGACGCAAAACGATGGTATTTTACCGAGCGATTGGGTGACGCAGCAGATGCGCCGGTTCGATCGATTAGATGGTGACATTGATACCTTGTTGGCTCGTATTTCGCATGTTCGAACCTGGACCTACATTAGTCACAAAAGTTATTGGACGTTGGATCCTATGCGCTGGCAACAAGAAGCTCGTGCTATAGAAGACAGGTTGTCTGATACATTGCATGAGAAATTAACACAGCGGTTTGTCGATAAGCGGGCTGCTGTCTTGGTTCAAAAAATGAGAGATAATGTTGGGTTACTCGCCGGTATATCCGCGAAGGGTGAGGTAACCGTTGAAGGCCACCGGATGGGAAAACTAGATGGATTGTTATTTCTTCCAGATACGGACGGTGGTCCCAATGAAAAAACTGTTTTGGCAGCAGCTCGAAGAATTCTTCCCTCGGAATTGACGCGCCGCGTAGAGAAAATTCGTGTAGAAAGCAATGAGTATTTCCGTATGGATGACAGGGGTTCAATATATTGGCGAGATTCGTTGCTTGCTTTTCTCAAGGCTGGACGCACCCCTCTAAACCCTAACATTGCAATTAGAGCTTCTGACCAATTAAAACCTGAACAAACTCGGTTCATCGAGTTGAGGTTGAAGAATTGGATTGCTAGTTATTTCGATAAAAATATTTCCCCTTTAACAAAAGTTAGTTATGGGGGCCTAACTGGCCCAGCACGGGGGATTCTATTTCAAATAACTGAAGCACTTGGAACAATTCCTCGAAAAAAGGTTAATAACCTTGCCAAAAAAATGTCCGTAAATGATCGGAGGGTTCTTGCGGCGGCGGGCGTTAGATTTGGAACTCTGGCACTATATTTTCCTGAATTATTAAAGCCGAGGGCAACCGAGTTGTTGTCCATTCTTTGGTGTATTTATAATAAGCCGTCCTTTGCTATCGAATTGCCAAAACCTGGTCAAGTGACAATAGCGGTGCAAAGAGACATAGAGGATGGGTTTTACAACGCAATAGGATTTGTGCGTTTGGGAAAAAAAGCTATTCGCGCTGATATAGTAGAGAGATCAGCGGCAATTATCAGGAAATTAGCTCAAGAACAGCTTTTCGCTGTAGATCAAAGTCTATTATCGCTGCTGGGAGTCGGTAGCAGTGATATTTCTCCAATATTGAGTGACCTGGGATACAAAAAAATAAAAATGGTAGATGGCAAAAGCTTATACAAGCGTAAGTTCGTTGCGAGGGGGTCTCGAAAAGTTAAACAAAAAAGCAATGAGAATTCTAAACGGAAAGCAGGAACGAGTGAAACGACTTTGGTTTCCTTATCTCGTTTTCCACACGGGAACGACGTTTCGAAATCCCCATTTTCTGTTCTGAAGAACCTGAGAACGGTAAATTCGAAATGATCCACCAGGATAGCCAGAGATTAGATAGGTGGCTTTGGTGCGCTCGTTTTTTTAAGAGCAGGAGTTTAGCCACCAAATTGCTCAATATGGGAAAGTTACGCTTGTCAGGAAAGGTTGTAACCAAATCCAACCAGTTGGTTCGCCCGAATGACGTTTTGACTTTTCCACAAGGACCGTTTATTCGTGTTGTGAGAGTTCTATTTTTGGCCAACCGTCGAGGGCCGGCTAAAGAAGCACAGCTCCTTTTCCTAGATTTATCTCCTACCTATTCTCAAAAGTCAAAAACTGATGATATTAGTGAATTTGAAAAACCAGCATTGTCTAGGGAGAGAGGTGTGGGTCGACCCACTAAAAGCGATAGAAGAGCTATCGATAGACTTATGAGAAGATAGTAATGGCTAATTTATTTTTAGCTAGAAATAATATGCTGTAGGAAAAGTCGACCTATGCCAATTCTACTCATAGCAATAGTAGCAATGCTTATGCAACAAACTGTTGCGACAACTGCTAAGGTGGGATTACCGGCTCTATTTCCCGCTTTAGCAGGCGATCTTAGCTTCAACGCTGAACTCGTCCTTCTTTATACATGGATATATGCTCTAGTTTCACTTGCAGTTATGGCTGGATGTGGAGGAATGATTCGTCGTTTCGGGGCACTGCGGACTAGTCAAATTGGTTGTTTGTTTATGGGACTTGGGGTGGCTATTGCCGCGGGGGTACCTGTCGCATGGATCGCAATTCCTATCCTTGGCTTTGCAGCCTGCTTGATTAGTGTCGGTTCAACGGTTGCTACTCCAGCTAGTTCACAGATCTTAGCTGCTTACGCACCACAAAAATGGGCGCCGTTAATTTTTTCAGTAAAACAGACAGGCGTTCCAGCAGGTGTCGCGATTTCTGGACTAATTTTGGTCCCACTTGGTGTAATTTTTGGTTGGCGAGAAGCATTACTGGGAATGGCGGTTTTGTGTGTTGTAATGGCATTAGTGTTGCAGCCGGTTCGCAGAAAATTTGACGAGGGACGCGATCCGAGTGCGAGGCCTCGGTTGCAGGATTTTGTAGACAATATTCGCGATGTATTGGATCAATCTGAAATTCGAGCCCTGGCGCTAGCAGCATTTAGTTTTGTTGGGATGCAGGCTATATATATGAATTTTACTATAACATATTTATATGAGAGCTTAGAATTTAGCCTGGAACAAGCGGGACAGATTGTTGGAACAGCGACATGCCTTGCCATTCCCGCACGTGTGTTCTGGGGGTGGTTAGGAAGCACTATAGTTCAGCCTAGAACTCTAATGGCAATATTGGCTGTTATAATGTCAACTTCTGTGGCCCTGATGGGGGCATTTAATGAACTGTGGAATACAACGTTTATTGTGATCGTCAACTGCTTTGTTAGTCTTTCTGTCTTGTCATGGCACGGTGTTTTGTTGTCGGAAGCCGCTCGACTTGCTCCCGCTGGTGAAGCAGGAAGAATTACCGGCGGTATTCTGGCGTTTGGGGCTATTGGTCAAATTGTGTTTCCGATAATATTTGGTGCTGGATACTGGATAGGAGGGTATGGATTGGCCTTTATGATTATTGCTATTCCGGCAGCATTTGTTTCTATGATATTTGTACCATGGCGAAGATAAATTCCTTTTAAAACAGAGATAAACAGGGGAGTTATGGATAAACAGAAGGTTGATAAAGCTCGCCGTGAAACGCGCGGCTGCCAAAATATAATTCATTTCAACAACGCGGGCGCGTCTTTAATGCCGGCACCTGTTGCCGATTATTTATACAGGTTTCTGCGCGATGAGGAAATAGTTGGTGGTTATGAAACAGCAGCAGCGCGCGTTATGGAAGTTGAAAATTTCTATGAAGCTACAGCTAAATTGCTTAATGCTAGATCAGATGAAATTGCTTTTGTGGAAAATGCTACCCGGGCCTGGGATATGGTGTTTTACGCTCTGCCACTTAGGCCAGGGGATCGCATTTTAACTACTGTTTCTGAATATGGCAGCAACTTGATAGCCTATCTTCACAGAGTCAGACAAACAGGAGCTGAGTTGATTGTCATAGAGGACGATAAGCATGGTCAAATTGACACGAAAAAGCTCCAGAATTCAATAGATGATAGAACTAAACTGATTTCTATTAGTCATATTCCAACGGGAGGGGGACTGGTCAACCCTGCGAGAGAAGTTGGAAAAATTGCTAGACGCAATGGGGTGCCGTTTCTCCTTGATGCGTGTCAGTCCGTCGGGCAGACGCCTCTTGACGTAGAAGAAATAGGTTGCGATTTTTTGTCGGCAACAGGGCGAAAGTACCTTAGGGGACCGCGAGGAACTGGTCTACTGTACGTCAGAAAGACTTGGATCGAGAAGCTAGAACCACCGTTTATCGATCAACACGCGGCTGAATTAGTAAGCCAAAAAGATTACATTTTGCGTTGTGATGCGAGACGCTTTGAGAACTGGGAACGCTACTTTGCTGGTCAGGCTGCTCTCGGAAAAGCAATTGATTATGCAATGGAATTTGGATTGGAGAATATTCAAGAGAGGGTTTTCGAATTAGCGGATACCTTGCGAGAAGGTTTATCTAACCTCTTCAAAATTAAATTGACTGATCAGGGTCAGGTTAAATGTGGAATTGTGACTTTTCAGCATCAGAGTTTGAACGCGGAGGAGATTAAGAGAATTCTGTTGTCTGAAGGGATAAACGTTTCTGTTTCAAGTGGATCCGGAATGAAGTTAAGTTATCTGCAGCGGGGCATAGATTCTCTAATTAGGGCAAGTTTGCACTATTTCAATACTAATGAAGAAATTGCGAAGTTTTTAGCTATAATCAGTAAGCTTTAGAACCATTAGACTCCGTATCGATTTGTGTTTTTCGTTTTCGGAACACCACACATAGATTATTTTTGGGCATGGATACGATCTTATCTCGATCCAAACCAAGATTTTTAGAGAGCCGAGAAATCAAGTCCAAATTTCGTAACCCCCAATCATTATTTTGCTTTTTTAGTTGAGCATCGAAAGCCAAATTACTTTCTGCGGCCTCAATGTTGTCGCGAAAAAAAGGGCCATAGAAGAAGAGAATTCCGTTGGTTGGTAGTATGCGACTTGCCGCTGTAAGTATACCTTCTGTAGTATCCCAACTTGAAATATGGATTACATTAATAGCCACAATGGCTATAATCTTTTCATCATCCCGGACATTCCATTGTCGGGCACGCGCGTCGACAACTCTTGGTTCAGTAGGACAGTGTTTGCCAGCGGTTTGGTTCCAGGCTTTGATGCTGTTAAAATTAGAGTCATCTACATCACTAGGTATCCATCGAAGCGGCCACAAGGCTCGAGAAAAGGCAGCACCGTGCTGCCCGGTGCCACTTCCCACTTCCAAAACAGCCCCGGTGGTTGGCAATATTTTCTTAAGTTCATTAAGAATTACTCCAGCATTTCTTGCTGCCGCTTGCGCATTCCGTTGATTGAGATTATCAGATAATGGGATGCTACAGTTCATAGGCCGAATCTAGCTGAGATTGTTCATTATCTCAAGAAAGCAACAGTAATATTTTTGAAAGGAAAGAGCGATGCTGAGTGCGCTAAGAAGTCTGCTAAAAACCGATATAAAACAAGAAAATGCTTCAGCCACAGCAGACCAAGCTGCCCGGCTTGCATGTGCGGCTTTATTAGCAAGAGCAGCATGGTTAGATGGTAGTTTGGATGAATCCGAAGAAAAAGCACTAATAGACCTAATTATGCTTCGTTTTTGTCTAAATGTGAAAGAAGCTGGTCAATTATTGAGGGAGGCTGCAGACGATCTTGAAACGAGTAATGACATTTATCGTTATACTAAGGTATTGCGTAGTAACTTTAACATGGATGAGCGATTAAAATTGATTGAAATGGTGTGGGAAGTTGTTTATGCCGATGGAAAACTAAACGAGTTTGAGGCGACATTAATGAGGAGGCTTGCAGGACTTTTATATATCGAGGATCGGGACAGCGGAGATGCAAGAAAACGCGTATTGCAAAAACTTGGTCTTGAAGATTAGTCAGTAATTCTTTACCAAAGGTCCTAATAAGCTCAAATTGGCTGGAAAATGGATTTATGACCTACATCGTTAACGAAAATTGTATTAATTGCAAGTATACGGATTG
>CAYFGZ010000134.1:0-8460 GCA_964342575.1 uncultured Nisaea sp.
GCAGGTCCGCGAATCCTTGACGGAGCCGAAGTACAGGATCACGCTGCGGAGCTGGTACTCGTGGATGGTCTTAGTCAGGGCTGCGTAGGCCGCAACGGTGCGAGCGTCCACGTCGCTCTCGCCCTTCTCGCCCTCCACCCGGAGGAAGGTGCCCTCCTCGACCATCTCCTTTGCCTCCGTGTCGGAAAGACCAGAGGCGGTGATCTCGTAGTCGCACAGGAGGTCCCTCTTGACCGCCTCCCCGAAGCTCAGCGTGAAGACCTCCGGGCCGTACTGCTCCTCGTTGTCCATCGACAGAAGCTCGAAGTCGGTCTCCTCCCTCGCCTGCCTCTTGATCCCGTTCGATGCGACCTTGGGCGTCGCGGTCATAAAGAGCCGCCGCTTAGCCTTGATCTGCTCCTCGTGGAGGATCGTGCCGAACTCCCCCTGCTCGCTCCCAATGGTCCTATGGGCCTCATCAGCGATGAGGAGGTCAAAGCGGGGCATACCGAGCCTGAAGGCTTCGGCAATGACCGGGGTGCTGTGGTAGGTGCTGAACACGACCCGACGGCCCTTGCGGCGGCCCATGAACTTCGCCACCTCCTCAGGGTCAGTGGTCACGTTGACGCCAATCTCAGAGGGGTCAATATCGTCCGCGACCGTCTTGTCAGACACGACGCAGAGCGACTGAAAGTCCTGCCCCCGATGCTCCGCCCACTCCCCCAGGAGCTGCTTGACCAACTGAATCGACGGCACACAGACCAGCGTGCGCTTGGCCTCAAGCCGCTCAGAAGACCACAGGCCCACAACGCTCTTTCCCGAAGCGCAGGCCATGATCGCCTGACCACGACCGCCGTCCTTTAGCTGCCGCTTGATCGCACGGAGCGCCTTCTTCTGATGGTCCTTCGGCGCGTGCGGCTTGCGCTCAGCCCTCTCAGAGAGGTCCTGGACGCTCTTAGGCCACTGCACCCTCGAGGCCGCCAGATCGCCGCCCATGATCCGCCTGACCGGCACAGCCTGCTCCTGCATGGTCCGCCGCGCGTTCGGGGCTACGTAGTCAGCAGTAGCGACCAGCAGCCGCTCAGCGAACTCACCCGTGCTGGACGCGGCCAGGAAGCTGTCTATCGCGGCCTTGGTCGTCGGAGCCTTCTCGCACTTCGCCTGGATCGCGACCAGGCCGCCGTCGTTCCGCTCAGCCACGAGGTCGATGCCGATGTCCGCCTTGCCGCCACTGCCGGGCCACTCCCCCCACAGCCAGACAGCCTTGAACTCGGCCGACTGGACTGGATCGTTCTGGAGGAACCACTGCACGACCCGCTCAAACTCTTCACCGCGTGTCTTATTGTCCCGCTCACTCTCGTAAGGGGTAAGCGTCTCCATCAGGTTGTCGTAGCTGCCCTCGGTCACGCGGCCAGCTCCTTATAGGCGTCAACAGCCTCCGAACTGCGCCGGCCGCGCCGGCGGCGCTTCTCCCGCACCGTCTGCTTAGCCCTCTTAGCCCGCTTGCGCATACGGCGCTCGTGAGCCGAGATACCGCTCCGGATCAGGCAGGTGACGGCCACGTCACCCCTGATGGCCAGGGCGATATCGTCGGTCAGCAGGAGGTAGTAGTCGACTTGATCCATCTCGCTCCAGGCAAGCTCGGAGACGCGCCGGCCGGGAAGTAGCCTCTCGATGTCCTCACGCGGGGCCGAGTCGCGGACGCGCTCGGCGTAGCGCTCTACTGCATGTCGGCTGATGTCAGGCACTTTGCTTCTCCTCTTGGCTGATTGCTTCCTCTTTCGATTGTACTACAGATTCCGGAAAGTGGTGTGAATGGGTAGGGCGACGGTAGGTGAGGGACTCCGGAAACGTCACGCGCCAACGGGGGACCTGGGGGTCCGGGGTCGGGGGGGGATGGGTACCACGCAGGCGGGACCGCCCCCCTCCCGCCACATCTATATGCGCCGCCGGCGCTACGCCTGGCACGTAGGCCGCGGGGGAAGCGCCTGCCCTAGCTATACCCGGTACGCCTAGCAGGCGGCCTTACGTGGGCTCTCAGCGCGTCAGGTGCGGTCTGACGTAGCTCCGGGGCCGGGCCCGCTCGCCCCCCCAGAAACGGCTTGCCCATGCGGCTCCCGGCGTTTCGCTTCTTCCTGGAGCCCCTGCATCCGGATAGGTGCAGAATCTGCCTTTGGGGGCGGCTCAGGCGCTGACGTAGCTCGGCGCACGTCCGACCCCCGCGGCCGCCGACACCCCGGAAACGGCTTGCCCATGCCGAATCTGCCACTTTGCCGCTCCCTCTGGCCCCTGCGTCCGGATAGATGGAGAATCTGCCTTTGAGGCGCGGAGCTGCCCTATTTGGGGTAACCCTGGCCCTCGGCCGGATCGGCGGCTGTGCGCGTATCCAGGTGTCGTCTGCGCCTGCGCCGGCCTGTTTTGTTTGGTTTTCCCGTCGTTTTCTTTGGTTCGGCTAGGTTTTTTGGCGTTTTTTGGCGTTTCCCGTCGCTTTGCGCTTGCGTGTGCCATGCGCTTGCGTGTTCCCCTTTGCATGTAGGCAAAGGGCTAGGCGGCCTTGCCTGGGCGGCTCTAGGCGACACACGCGCGCTGCGAGCCGGCTGTGGCGACCTCGAGCTGCTCAGACTTATAAACCTTTTAGGTGGGGAGGCTGCAAAGGGCTGTTTCGTATGCTAGGTTGTGTCCAGGCCAGAAAGGCCGAGGCCGCAAGGCCAACAACTACAAAGGAGCGGAAATGAAGCGCATGAGTACAGCCATGGTCGACGTAACCACCGGCGAAGTCGGAGCGGAGGTTGGCCGAAGCCGACGCAGGCGGCCAGTTCGTACCTGCGACGGAAGGGTCCGCCCGGTGCGGACGTATACCGAGGCCGAGTACGCAGCGAAGGTTGCGGCCCAGCCCGAGCCAAAGAGGATGGCCTGGGGACCGAACGGCCTAGATTACGTTTAGCTAGGCGGCCGGCTGCAAAGGCGTGATTACGGCGGGTTCGACTCCCGCCGGCAGCCCTCAGCGTGACGCTCACCCACGCTGTTCGGTGGTCAACCGCGTATCGGGCCGCTTCGGCGGCCCGACGCGCTCTCGGGGCGTATAAGGCCGCGTAGCGCTCGGTAAGGGTAAGCCCCCGCCCCTAGCGTCGCCGGCCCGCAGGCGGCCTGTGAGCGGCTCACAGGCCCCAGCGTAGGCCAGACTCTGCGCCACGGTGGCCTGGCGGGCTACAACCGGGGTTTCGTGGTAGAATGGAAGAAGGGAAGCAACCGAAATGGAGAAGCGCATGAAAGCAATCAAGAAAATGAGTTGGCTCGAGCGGATCTGCTGGTCGCCGGTGCCTATCGGCTTCATAGCCGTGGCGACCTGGGGGACAATCGAAGTCCTCGCTAATGCGAGCGGCTCCGGCGGGATTCTCGGAGTCGCGGTCGTGGCAGTGTTCGTCGGTCCGCTATTCGGCTACGGGGGAGCGATGGTCGGCTTCTTCGCCAGCATCGGGCTGCGGCACCTGCTCTGGTGCCTGGGCTACGGAGAAGGCGTCTGAAGTAGCCGGCTGCAAGGCGTTAGGGCGGTTCGACTCCGCCCGCAGCCCTAGAGAACCACGACAAAGGAGAAGCAATGAAGGACAGCCTGAAGCGCCAGGTAAAGGACTGGCGAGAGATGTGCTGGCAGGAGAAGGTCATCTGGGTGCCCCCACTAATCGGCGCTATCGGCGGGGCTGCGTGGACGGTCGAAGCCATGATCAGCCACTCCGCCTATTACGGCGACGGCATCCTGGTCACAATCGCCGGGATTGTGATCGGTGTCCCGATGTTCGGGATGATGGGCTTCATGCTCGGCGGCTTTGTCTCCCTCTTCGTGGAGGTGCCCTTCGAGCGCACGATTTGTGAGTTCAACGAAAACAGGAAGCGGGAAGAGTATCGCCAGGTTGAAGAGCTTGCCGTTGCCGGCATATACGCCGGCGGCGCTACGCCTGGCGCTTCGACTGAGGAAATCGCGCAGCGGCTAGTGATTCGCGAAGCGGACGTCAGGAAGCACTACGCGGAGTGGAGAGCCCGGAAGGACATCGAGGAGATGAACCAGATCCAGGCAGACGCGTAGCCGGCTGCGTAGGCGTAGGGCGGTTCGACTCCGCCCCGCAGCCATCCGTAAACAACAAAGAAAGCGAGAACATGAGTCAGACAAAGCGTGGCCCAATACTGGAATCCCTGCTGGAGTCCAGAAAGTGGCGTCCGAGCCAGGACGGGTACGACAAGGAGCTAAAGGAGCAGCCCGACCTGGAGCCGGACGAAGGCGACATGTACATGCACCGGGTTGACCCCGCCGACCCATCAGGGGATCTGTTCGAGACCCTGTACGTCGGAGAGCGGCCGACGCAGTACGACCCGCTGAACGAAGAAAACGACGAGGAGGAGGCGTAGCTATGCGAACGGACCGAAGGCGCAAGCTTTGCGGCTGCAGTTACTGGCGCATTATCGACGACCCGCGGCCCGCAACTGAGGTGGCGCGGGAGGCAGGCATTAGTTCTACCTGGCTCTCGTACCTGCGGCGAAGCGAGTTCATCCCCTGGTACGCGGACGGCAGTTGCGATTGGCACGGGGGCTCCCTGCCGCGGCGTAGGTAGTAGCCGGCCCCGAGTGGCGTTTCGGCGGTTCGAGCCCGCCGCGGGGCCTTACCCTAACTAGCGTTTCCTGCTAGAATGGGTCTTAGAGAAGCATGAAGCTAAGTCAAGAACAGATCCAGAACTTCTACGCGATGGTCGGCCCGCCCGACGCGCACGGCTGCACCATGTGGCGCGGGTCGCGGCACGGGAAGCATGGCCAGTGGCGGGTCGGCGACTACCACACCGCCCACATCGCCTCCTACGAGATCGCCTACGGCGCTGGCTCTGCGGAGGGCCTGGACGTTCACCACCTCTGCGAGAACGGCCTCTGCGTCAATCCCTGGCACCTGGTCGCGATCACGCGCTCGCTGCATATGTGGATACACAGGAGCGGCCAGCGCAAGGAGCGCTGCGACTGGGGTCATGACCTAACCGACGAGGAGAACATCTACGTCATCCCGTCCACGGGTGAGCGGCAGTGCGCGATCTGCAAGCGCGAGAGGCGCAAGCGGGCGAAGCTGGTGCCCGAGGACCGTTGGTCGGGCATGGTTCGGATGACCTGCCCGCTTACCACGGGCGACTGTTGGGAGACCGTCAACCCGCGGGAGAACGGCTACCAGCAGATGAAGTACGAGGGCAAGGAGCGCGCCATGCACGTCGTTGGCTGGCTTCTAGCGGGCGAGGAGCTTCCCGAGGGATATGTCCTCCACCATCGCTGCAAGAACAAAGCCTGCGTGCGGCACGACCACCTAGAGGCGATGACGCGGGCGGAGCATCAGCGGCTGGAAGTCACAGGCTCGAAGGAGGAGCGGACCACCTGCCCGCATTGCGGCCGCCCCCTTGCGGGTGAGAATCTGTATCGGGACCCCAACGGCTCGCCTAGATGCCGCCACTGCCGGAACGTCAGCAACAGCGAGCGCAGGCGGAAGGCCGGGATCAAGCCGAAGCGCATGGCCACCGCTACGCACTGCGCCAACGGACACGAGAAGGCCGAGCACTGGCGGGTTCAGCCCGCTGGTCGTGGCGTCTGCCGCGTGTGCGAGAGCGAGGGCAGAGCCAGGCGCAAGGCCAAGCTGGCGGCCTAGCGCCGGCGTAGAGACTTTGCAATAAGAAGAAAGAAGGAGTGGATCATGGTGTTTTTGCTCGGCGGCCCGCTGGAAGCAATCTTCTGGCTGATCGTCTACCCGCTGCTGTCGATGGCGGCCCTGGCGCTCGTGTTCGGCGCGCTGGTGCTGGCGGCTAACGCTGTCTATGCCGTGTTCGAGGGCGTGCGGCGGCTGACAGACCGCGTTAGGGCGGTGCGTTGAGATGGGCTCGATCCCGCTACGCGAGGCTAAGCCGGAGCCGGAGTTCGAGGCCGAACAGCTGGCAATCGTCGAGGAGCAGGCTAAGGAGCGCGATGCGGCACGCGAGGTCTATATCGCGGCCGATGAGCGGCTCACGCGCAACCTCGTCTCGCTGAGGGCTAAGGGCATATCCACGGCGGCCCTAGCCCAGGCCGCGAACCTAACGCGCGAGGCCGCAACGATGCGCATCTCGAGGGCGAACCGCGATGAGTAAGCGGCTGTGGGGCACGACCGACATCGCCCGCGAGGTCGAGGTAGCCGTCAGTAGCGTCTATAACTGGCGCGACACGGGCCGGCTCGAGGGCGTCGAGTTCCCGAAGCCGGCGGCGCACAGCGGGAATGGCCCGCTCTGGGACCCGGACGACGTTCGGGACTTCGTGCGCGCCGTCCAGAAGAAGCGTCGCCGGCGGGGCTTGCCCTAGTCGGCGCGCTCTTCTTCCTGGAAGCGGCGCTCGAGGTCGCTTTCGGCCAGCTCGCGGGCGGCCAGTTCATCGAGGAGATCTGAGGGTCGTTGTGTCTTCGGGCGGAGGGTTCCCGCCGCCGGCGACGCAGCGGCCCTTTTCTTCTCGTCGGCGCGCCGCCTTTTCTCATGGGCCTCGAGCGTGGTGAGGATCTCGTTTGCCGCCCGGATTTCCTCGCGCGTGAGCGGGCCCGAGTCGCGCTGCATCCGGCCGTTAAGGCGCATGGCCTGCTCCTTCAGTGCCTGGAGGACGAGCCGGCTGATCTCGTTGTAGGCAGTCTCCTCGGTGCCGGGGGCTATGTAGCTCCGGGGCATGCCGCGGCGCTCTTTTAGTCGCCGGGCGCGGTCCTTGACTGAGTTGTAGCCGATGTCGTAGGGCTTTGAGATGCCCAGCTCGACGTCACCCTCGTTTATCGCGTCGGTGATGTTGCGCAGGCTGCGGCCGTGGCAGAGGCCGGCCCAAATCGCCTCGCTTACCTCGAGGGGCCACTTGCTCTTAGCTGCCATGCGCCGAGGTTAGCGGCGGTTCCGCTTGTTGTCGCCCTCGAGCCACTCGTTGACGTCCACGAGCGGGGTCTCGGTGATCTCGGCTATGGCCTCCGGCGTGGGCGTCCAGCCTGGAGGGGCCTTGCCGGCGAACTGGTGGAGCTTCTCGAGGTTGCGAAAGATAAGGCCGAAGGTGTCGTGGCGCTTGCGCTTGCCGTTCTTCTGGTGGCTGATGTAGGGGTCAAACCTGGCTCCGGCTATCGCGTAGCAGCAGGTCTCGAACGAGGCGTTGCGGAGGCAGCTGTATACGCCGGCTAGGTCCGTCGCGTCGAGCTTGCGGCGGTTCTCCGTGGCCACCTGGTGGAGGTGGTGGAGCGCCTGGGCCTGGACGTAGAGCGGGTCGAGGCGGAGTTCGTCCTCCTGCTTCTTCGTGAGGCGGAGTATCTGGGCGCGCTTGGCCCGGAGATCCTTCTCCAGGCCCTTGATCATTTCCTCGTAGTGCGCGGCCTGGATCTCACAGTTGGGGCAATCCTTTGCCTCCGTTACCGCGCCGGTGTCGGCGTCGAGGAGTTGGTAGCGCCGCTCGGTCAGAACGGAAGGTCGTCGTCGGTCTTAGCCGCTTCCGCGCCGGCTGCCGGCAGGTCCGCGTCATCGACCAGCTGGTGGCTGGAACTCTCGCCGCCGTTCTTCTTGGCCAGCAGCTTCGAGATCAGATCCGAGGCCGCCTGCTTCGAGTCGGGGATATCCGACTCCTCGAGGCCAAGGCTGCGGAGCAGCTCCATTTGTTTTCTTGAGGTGTCCCCCTGCAGCTCCCCAAACTCCTTCTCATCCTCGGCACCGGGGCGGAGGCTGAACAGGAAGTCGATGTAGGCGCTTGCCTGCTTGCGGGAGGTCGGCCGGAGTTCGATGCCGTCGGCTTCGAGTTCGGCGCGAAGGGTCTTGATCAAATCGCCCTGCTTCTCGCTGAGGGCGGGAACGTCTGAGGACATGGCTTCTCCTTTGGTGGGGTCCGCCAATCCTAGCAGCCGGAGGCGGCGCTAGACTCACCGAGCCGAGCCTAGTGGGGTGCTCGGCCCCGCCGCCGCCGCCTCGACCTTTCCCTCCGCTCCGAACGGCCGAGCGCGAGCGGCGGCTTGCCCAAGTTCGGTAAACTGGATAGACCCCACCACAACGAGGAGCGGAGCATGAGCACAAAGACGCAGCCAATGGCTGCCCTGGAAGCCGCTAACGCGGTGCGGTCGGAGCGGGCCAAACTGAAGCGCAAGCTGCGGGGCGGCGAACTGAAGTTCGAGGATCTGGACCCGGAGCGGATCGAGACGATGCGCGTCATGGAGGTCCTTCGGGCGCTGCCCTGGCGTGGCCCGATCAAATCCACGGGCACGATGGCGCGCACCGACGCGGTGCGGCCGGCGAAGATCCTCCAGACGCTGCGCATCCCGCAGCAGGCCACGGTCGGCCAGGTAGTTAGGGCTGGGCGCTGGGAGCGGCTAGGCACGGTCGTACAGCGCGCAAACGGCTCGCAGCGGTGATGAGCCGCCCTGATCCCGAGGCGCTCGATAGGCCGGCGCAGCGGCGCGACTGGTATGTGCCCACGGCGCTGCCCGAC
>CAYFGZ010000135.1:0-8454 GCA_964342575.1 uncultured Nisaea sp.
CAGTGTCCTAGGCCTCTAGACGAAGGGGTCGCATAAAAATAAAACTCAAGCCTATTTACGCGACGAGGCACAGGAACGCAATAGATATCAGTCAATAAATGACCATAAATTGTACCTGCCCCGTTTCAAAGACACTTACAACTTAATCTATTGTGAGCAACTTTTGCACATAGACATTTATCATACCATACAGAACGCAACGCCGTCTTATCGCCCGCAGAAACTTACTAGTTTCTCAGTTTGTTAGCGCCAAATCTTCGACTATTACTTGCATTCTTGTCTTCCCCTTCCAGTCATTCCTTCTTATTTTCCCCGCTACATGCAGCGAAGGGCCGTTATTCTGCAACAATGCTCTTCCAATTTCCTTATCTATAGATCTAAACGCTATACCTTCAATTGTTGTTGTATCCCCACTAATAAAACTGCATCGAATATGCTGTTCACCTACTACAGAACTATATTTTACACGGAGGGATGGGATTACAAACCGTGGCTCCGGATTGCCCGCGCCAAAAGGTTCAAGTTTATTCAAAGTTCTTGATAGACCTTCATTTGCAGCAAAAGCAGATATCACACCATCAATTTTCAAAATCGACTGTATGTCACCTATTTGCGTTTCCCTTTTATATCGGTCGTTTAAAAACTTTCTAAAGTCTTCCACTTTTGATGCTTCTATGGAAAAGCCCGCTGCCATTGCGTGCCCCCCACCTGTTAGCAATTGGTTAGATTGGACACCCGCGATTATAGAAGAGCCAAGATGCCATCCAAGAATTGAACGTCCAGACCCTTTTCCGATCTCTCCAGTTAAACTGATAACGCATGCAGGCCTATCAAATTTCTCCCGTAACCGCGCTGCAACGATGCCAATAACGCCTGGATGCCAATTAACTCCAGAAACAACGACCACAGGATCTTCGTCCGGCAGTTTGCTGGCTTCGAATACAGCCTGCTCCAGAACCTTAGCCTCAATCATCTTCCGTTCTTCATTGAGTTCTTCCAAAATTTCTGCCATTTTATCTGCCTGGTTTGGGTCATTTGTCGATAACAACAAGGCTCCAATATCAGACTGACCAACTCTCCCTGAGGCATTTATGCGGGGCCCCAAAATAAATCCTAGCTGATACGAATCTGGTTTTCTGTCAACTTTAGCAGCTGCTCTTAACGCCCTAAGCCCAATATTTTTCTGCTGCAACAGCACCTTTAATCCCTGTGAAACATATGCTCGATTTAAGCCCTTTAAATCGACTACATCACACACCGTTCCCAGAGCAACCAAATCCAGGAAACTCAATAAATTCGGCTCCACCTTTTCAGCAAACCAACCAGCCTCCCGTAGTGCTCTATTTACAGCCACAACCAACATATAGGTTACTCCAACAGCCGCCAGGTAACCCAGTCCACTATCGTCATCAAGCCTATTGGGATTGATGACAGCCTTAGCTGTAGGCAATTGAGGTTCTGCCATGTGATGGTCGACAACTATTATATCCAAACCTTCATCACTCATTTGATCCAATACCGTAAACGCCAAAATCCCACAATCAAGTGTAACGACCAAACTGGCGCCCTGAGTTTTCAATTTCCTTAGACCAATTTCATTGGGTCCATAGCCTTCGGTCAATCGATCAGGAATATACAGCCGCGTCTCCACATTTATGGCATCTAAAAACTTTTTCAAAAGAGCTGCTGAAGTGGCACCATCAACATCGTAATCAGCAAAAATACCTATAATTTCACCAGTGAGAACTGCCTCTACAATCCTTTGTGCTCCTGCTGCCATGCCGCTTAGTTTCATCGGATCCGGCATCTCATACCGCACCTTGGGATCTAGATAGGCGTCAACGTCATCTAGATGAATTCCTCTAGCAACTATCGCCCTAGCCATAACTTCTGGAAGTTTATTTCGCTGCATTATAGCACGCACTAGTCTGTCAAAACTACTGCTATTTCCTAGCCTTGGAAACCACGATTGCCCACTAATAGATCGCTTAACCCCAAGGACTGGATCCATGCGCGCAGTTATACCTTCAGATCTGACGAGATAGGTTTACGTGTCCAATCGTGATGCGCCTCGATAGTTCTCACCGTACCAGTACTCGATCTCATTATGATGGAATGAGTGAAAGCACCACCTTGGAACCGTCGGACCCCTTTTAACATTGTACCACTTGTGACCCCTGTGGCCGCAAACATAACATCACCTTTTGCCAATTGAGAGAGGCTATATTTAGCATCCAAATCGTCGATCCCCCAACGACGGGCTCTCCCCACTTCATCTTCATTACGAAACAAAAGCCTCCCTTGCATTTGTCCACCAATGCAACGTAACGCTGCTGCCGCTAGTACCCCTTCAGGGGCCCCGCCGGAGCCCACATATAAATCAACTCCACTATCAGCCTGCGCTGTCGCGATAACGCCTGAAACATCACCGTCAGAAATTAGCATAATTCTTGCTCCTGCTTCTCGCACCGCACTAATCACATCGGCATGTCGTGGCCTATCCAATATGCAGACCACCAAATCAGATACGGACATGTTCTTGGCCTTAGAAAGGTTAGCAAGGTTGTCTACTATCGGCTCATCCAGGTCAACGACTCCATCTGGTAAACCTCCTCCAACAGCAATTTTATCCATATAAACGTCTGGCGCGTTCAGAAATCCGCCATGGGATGCCATAGCTACAACAGCCAGAGCATTCTGTCCTCCCTTGGCCGTTATTGTGGTACCTTCCAAAGGGTCTAAGGCAATATCTATCTTCGGCCCACCATTTCCAACTTTCTCACCGATATACAGCATAGGTGCTTCATCTCGTTCTCCCTCACCTATGACTACGGTACCGTCTATATCTAAAGCGTTCAAGGCACGCCTCATTGAATCTACGGCTGCCTGATCAGCAGCCTTTTCATCTCCCCTACCCATGAGCCTAGAGGCGGCTATTGCAGCCGACTCTGTTACCCTTACCGCTTCAAGTGCTAAATTCCGGTCCAGAGTTAGAGATTCATCGAATTGACTTTCGACCATTTGCATATCCTCATTTTGTCTAGCTTAGTCTTTGCTATTCTTTAAAACTCTCTATCGGAAGGATCCGTGGGTCTTCAGCTACACTCTCTAAAACCTTAAATTTCCGTATTGACCTATGAATAGCCGCTTCATCCGTCTCGTGCGTTGTCAAGACAACAGGGACTAACTCCTCCGGATTTCTTCCTCTCTGCAACAAAGCTTCAACCGAAACACCTTCGTCCCTAAAAATAGCTGTCAAATCTGCCAATACTCCCGGACGATCAACGACCAGCAATCTAAGAAAGTATGAGCCCGATAAATTTTCCACGCCCCATGCTGGCTCGTTTACAAGATCCTCTTCATTAACCCCAAAAACCGGCGTTACCCTGCCGGCTGCCAAATCTATCAAATCCGAAACCACAGCCGATGTTGTTGGGCCTGCACCTGCCCCCCTCCCATAAGACAATGATACCCCCAAGCCTTCTGCCTCCGCTGCAACGGCATTAAATACTCCTTCTACCTGAGCTATAGGACTTGTTACATCGACCAAGCAGGGTCGAACTCTTTGTTGTATGCCTGAACCTGATTTTTCCGCAATTCCAAGCAATTTTATCCTATACCCCAACTCGCTCGCAAATTCTATGTCGATAGGTGATATAAATTCGATCCCTTCTACATGTACAGAAGGGAAATTTATTGGTATTTGAAAAGCTATAGATGATAGAATTGACAATTTGTGGGCAGCGTCTATACCCTCTATATCAAATGCTGGATCGGCTTCTGCATAACCCAAATTCTGAGCCTCCCCCAGAACATCATCAAAACTGCGCCCAGTCTCCCGCATTACTGTCAAAATATAGTTGCAAGTCCCGTTGAGTATACCATATATCCGGCTTATTCTATTACCAGCAAGCCCTTCCCGTATCGTCTTTATAATTGGTATACCGCCTGCCACGGCGGCTTCATAACCGAACATCACATTGTTTTCTTTAATACCTCTACTTATTGCCATACCGTGATGTGCGATAAGTGCCTTGTTAGCAGTTACAACGGACTTCCCAGCGGAAATTGATTTTTCAACGACGTCTTTTGCTACTCCTTCCGAGCCCCCAATTAACTCTATTACTACATCCACGTCTTCTAGGCTTGAGAGTTTCCTCGCGTCGTCAACCCATGATACCTTCGATATGTCGATGCCCCGATCCAGGTCTTTATGTTTTGCCGATACCGCGACAATTTCTATATCAACGCCAGTGCGGGACAATATAAAATCTTTACGCTCAGATATAACTCGGAATGTCTCGGCACCTACAGTGCCAAGGCCAGCAATTGCCACCCTCATCTTTTTAGTCATAACGCTTCACCTGATAATCTTTTGTGACAAGGAACTATTGTTCCTCCTATTATTCCCAACTATTTGCCATTTCTGGTCCTAACGATTGCCCTTACGATGCCTCCAACGAAATCTCTGTCCGTCTATTTGCTCGTTCTCCCGACGGCATAGTTTCTAGATTTATAGGCTGACTATCCCCTACTGCATCGACAATCAACCTTTCCGCTGGCACACCTTTACTTATCAAAAATTCAGCCACTACATTTGCCCTCTTTACAGATATATTAAAGTTTGCAAGCGCATGTCGCAATTCGTCCATGTCACGTGTCCGCATAGACGCATGCCCCGTAACGTGCACTATAGCCCCCGTTTCAAGCGCTTTTTTAGCGATCTTTGAAAGTAAACTACGATCACTATTAGATAGACGATAAGAACCATGGCCAAACAATATTGTTTCCTTAGGGTTAATTAAATTTGGTTCAACTAACTGGAATTTAAAAGCAACGTTTTTTTCAGTCACCTCCTTGGCTAGTTCTGGTATATTGAACTTTAGTTTTCCGGCATTTTCTGAAACTCTATCAGCTTCTAAAGAGCTTGCAATTGTCTTGATTTTGGGAGTTTCAGGAACCACACTAGTCGTTGTGAGCTTTTTCAAGGCTGGACTGGAAAGGGTTATAGGAGCTGCGGGTTTGCCTACTGTATTTTTGTTTGTTAACGGCTTTACAACTTTATTATCATTTGCCGATTTTTCAATATTTACATCGGACGCAGATTTAGTCCTAGGCGGCATTGAATTCGGCCATAAATTCGACTTGGCTCCTAAATATCTGGCGTTTCCCCTATCAGAAATTAATTGATTCCGGATTCTTGCACGCTCATCACTTGATGAAAGTAACGCCGGTCGAGGAGGTACCGAAGATAGCGTGGGATACTTACTTCCCTGTTCTAACTCGCCTAAAGTTTTAATATCTTTAATTATTCCCTCAATAACTGATTGGCCCGACTTAAACCAATCTAACGGTGCCGAAAAACCAGAAAACTGCGAACAGCCGGTTAAAGTCGACAGTAAAATGAGGAAAAAGATACTTCTATACATGACCCCGACCTGATTGATTATTTCTCGAACCGCACTGTTTATATAGCGAACCAACATAATCACTCCTCAAAGCCTTTGACGATTAATATTATTAATACCACAGTCCGCGATTTACACATACACCTCGTTTGTACCTAAATGTTGTTTTTATTTTATTTAATAATCACTTTAGAATCTTGACTTTAGGAAATTAGCAATTTGAAACGCAAAAATCTGGCAGGAGTTGGGATTTTATCTATGAAACTTTGCCGGACCTGACCATCCTCGGAAATCTATCATTGAAGTTTTATGTTTACCGACCTCCACTCTATTAACCAAATTCCGGGAGAACACGTGTCAAATTATCGAGCCCCAAATTAAGGTCTTGCGAGAGAAACTCCAGGCATTGTTGTGGACTTCCACCTGCGCTGGGAAACTGGTTTTCCCACTCCGTGGCCTTAACTACGAGCCCACAAAGACCAACACCCAGATTAGCCTGTTGTGCCAAAATCTCCCGCTGAATTTCCTTAAAATCTGTCGATGAAAGCTCCTCCCAGTCAATTTGGGTAATTTTAGATAGGTGCTTGAAACGTTCCTGAAGGTTTGTCTTAACATATCTTAATCGACGATCTATTTGAGCAAATTGGCTTTGAGCTGAAGGGTCATTGCGCAAGTTTGAGTTTTGAATTCCGTCTTCCGCCCATGCTAATAACTGATCTGTCTTGGGCGCAAACTCCATAAATATACTTTCAAAAAAGGAAACCGATAAAAAGAGTTCGCCAAACTCCTCCAGATAAGTTGGCAAATCAGTCAACGAGACAGATAAATTTGCAGCGATGACATCTAATCTATCTCGAACCTTTAGAGGCTCCGTATCTCGGATCAAACTAAGTAGTGCCTCTGTGTCACTGACACCAAATCTTTCATCAGCATACAAATATTGGATAAGTGGCCGCGTTATTCGGCTCATAAGGGGGAAAAGGCTCGATTTCATCTCCGGCGAAAGGCTAAATATCGAATCATCCTCTACTTTAATTTTTAGTGGGGCCAAAGCTCGCTTTATGGTGTAACAATCGAGGCTAGGCAGCCCCGCCAGTGTCGACACGACGTTCATGTCTTCGGCCGGAATTTCCTCTTGGTCAAAGTGCAACAGGAGTTCTCTAGGGCCAATCATCCCAATATCTTTTAGTTCCGTTTCTCCAAAATCGAGAACTGTTTCCAACCCCGTGTTCTTAACTAACTTTGCAGACTTCAGAACAGGATGCCCAATTCCAAAAGCTGAAAGAGAGATACTATATATACTATCTCGTATTTCCGACGAAATAACCCTGTTATCTTTCTGCTGCCCCGCCATTTATCCTCTACCTGGAGTGTTAAGACATGCCTAATTTCAAGTAAAAAAAACTCTCCAAACAAAATCAATTTAAAACAAGTAATTATGTTAGCTATTAATATCGATTGATCGCAAATTTTGTGCCAAAGAAAGTATAAGTGCGCTTCAGCATGTCAAACGATTACAAATAGTAGACGCTTCAATTGTGCCAACTTTAACATCAGGGAATACAAATGCAGCTAAAATAATGATCGCGGAAAAAGAATTTCGTGTTATCGCGACTAAGTTACGATAGACAATGTAACGCATCAATTAGATTAGCCAATACTAGAAGAAAGCCCTCCATCAACAGGCATTATAACCCCTGTTATATAATTAGCCTCGTCCGAGGCTAGGAAAACAGCCGCATTGGCAACATCCCAGGCTGACCCCATCCGACCAAGTAGAGGAACCCGTTGATGCCTGGCCTTTCTTACTTCTTCACGGTGAACATTTTGCTCCCTTGCTCGACGTTCTATGGCCATTGGCGTGTCCATAAGTCCTGGAAGAATCGCGTTGGCTCGAACCCCATGCTGGGCATTTTCCATAGCTAAATGATGGGTCATTGTATTGACCGCGCCTTTCCCCGTCTTGTAGGCGATACTATTGTGAGCGCAAATTGATGCGATGGAGGAGACATTAATAATTATTCCATTTTGTTGTTTACGCATAATTGGGAGAACGTATTTGCAAGTCATAAACATCCCCTTCAGGTTCATCTCCATTAGCTGATCCCACATAGCAGCATCTATTTCGGTAGTACCAGCATCACCTTCTGACCGACCGACATTATTATGGAGTATATCTATCCTTCCAAAATGACCAATGCATGCCTCGGCAATCAATTTGCAATCAATTTCATCTGTTATATCGGCTAATTGAACCTGAGCAATTCCACCAAATTCTTCAATCATTTTAAGAGTTTGGGAAGCCCAATCGGAATTCTTGTCTACCACCAAAACTTTGGCGCCTTCTTGGGCGAATCGGATAGCCGTGGCTCGACCATTACCAATAGTCTCACCCGGTTGTTGTCCAGCCCCTACAACGATCGCTACCTTATCTGTCAACCTCATAAATTGTACCTCCAAAACATTTGTTAAATCATAACGGATGGCAGCATTTTGGACCATTAGTCTAAATTTCCCAAATTTGAGAATAGTTCACCTACAGTTACTGTCTCAATAAAATAGTAGGTTCAACTTTGTTTCAGTCCAGGAACATGACTCAAACGAAAAAATTCGGTCAAAAACCGACCGCTACAAACGACAACACACTAATAAGATTTAACGTATGTCGAAACGCATTGCTGGTTCTCCAGCGGGGATATCAGTTAGGGCGACTGCCCATCTGAGATATACGAGGCTTAGTCGGTTGATGATAGTCGTGTCTTCAAAATCAGAAGCTTATAGATGAGCAAGCGAGAACCATAAATATGACTATCAATCCTGTCAGCGTAGTAACCAAAAATAGTGTTTAACTGAAACCCGCTCGAACCCGATAAGAGCAAACGCTATTTGCAACCCCTAATGAAATCATCCATCAAATCCGAACGAATGCCATATCAACACTCAAGGAAAAGTGCTTCACCGAAGTGAAGCTCTTGAAAAAAGGGATCTTTTTAGTTGGAAGATCAGCGCTTGGAGAACTGGTAGCTACGTCGAGCCTTTGCCCGTC
>CAYFGZ010000136.1:0-8419 GCA_964342575.1 uncultured Nisaea sp.
CCTTGTAACGCGAAGAAAAGAAGAGAGATCGCCACTAAAGCCTACAAGGAAACCGTAGATACTTTACTCAAGTCGCCTCCGGAAGTAAAAGAAATATGTTTTAAAAATTTGGGAAATGTAAAAGAAATATTATTTTTTACAGAGACGCCAGACGAGGTGGCTAAAATTGTAGCCAACGATGCATCAAATCTTGTCCCCTTTTGTACTTTTAAAAAATCATGAAGGTTTGCGTTTCTTATAGTAGTACCCACGATCAATTTTTTAAAGATTGGTTTTTAGATTCTTTCCCCTTCGAAGAGAATGTTTCACTTCTAGTTAAGAAGGTTCCTCAGGTTTGTAAATCTGGAAATCTTTTTTCTTCTGGCTGGAGAAATCAAATGATTGAAAAGCAGTTTTTTATTAACGAATGCATAACTAATTGTAAGCCTTCCGAGGTTGTTCTTTTTTCTGATGTTGATGTTAGGTTTTACGGAGACTTTTCAAATGATTTAGAAAAAAGCCTAGGGGATAAAGACATTTGTTTTATGAAGGATCATAATTCAGATTTTACAGGTAGGTGCGGAGGGTTTTTTGTCATGAGAGTTTCAGAAAGATTAAAACATTTTTTTAATAGTGTAAGATCTAGGCTCACCTCCCACACCGATCATAACGTAACGTTTGAAACGTCGGAACAATCAACGATAAATAACCTATTAAGGGAAAATAGTGATATCGACTGGGGATACTTGCCACCAAGATATTATACTCACGGCTTATATACGCAGGGTATAAAAAACTTTTCTGACGACAACCAAAGTGGATTGTGGTGGGAAAACAAAAGTTATGAAGAAAAATCTAATGTCTACGTACCCAGCGATCTATTAGTGCATCATGCTAATTGGTGTCATGGCGTGAAAAATAAAGTTCATCTTTTAAGTTTTATTAAAGACAAGATTGATTACAGAAAAAACAACCACCCTATTAGGCGAGGCGGCTGAAGAGGAAAAAGAAAGTAGTCAGTTTGACTGCTGGACAAAAAATGAGTAAAAAAAACTTCTGTTTTAAATTTAGAAATGCTCAAGGCATAAGGTATGAAATTTATTTCAGAAAGCCTAATACTGCTCACTACGGAAAAGCTGATGGATATTGTCACGACCCCGAAGAAGATGACCCCCGAATCTATATTAATCCATACCTAACCCCAAAGTCAGAGTTGAATACTATCGTACATGAAATTTGTCATGCTTTTTTTTGGGATAAAAGTGAGAAAGAAGTTTATAAATTTGCAAACACTGTAGCTGCTTTTTTATATCGTCAAGGATGGAGAAAAGACGAGAGTCTTACCAACAGCGAACCTCCCCCTCCAAGAAAAAGGGTAAAGAAAAAATGATCATTTTCAAATATCGAAAAGTAAAACTATAATATATCCTCCTCGGTAAAGTTGTCTCATCTTAAGACCTTGTTTTACTATCTACTTTTCTATATAGTATATATTACACTGTTAGGAAAACATCTTAAAATAAAACTTTTAAATGAGACATTATTTTACTACACTTTTTTAGATAAGAAGGGACATGGTGTCTCTTTTTTTTTAAAATTTACTTGAAAAATAGAAAAAAACAGTTGGCATGGCGATTGCTTAATTAATCTATTATGAGAAATATTATATTAACGAATTCATTGTTTGATAATCTTTTAACTAACTGGGACAACGCTTTCTTTGATGGCAATCTCCATTGGCGCAAAAGAGACAGCAGCATTGATTGTAGGGAGGATGAAGATTCGTACGAATATTACATCCCCTTAGCTGGCTTTAAAAAAGAAGATATTGCGGCAAGAATTGATGAGGGTCGCGTATACGTTGCAGCAAATAAGGGCGAAGATACAGCCGCCTCATGCTCTTTTGCTCTACCTGATGAAGCGGAGCCCTCAAGCTTATCAGCGAAACATGAAGACGGATTACTTACAATAACCATACCTAAGCTTGAAAAAGCTAAAGCTATTACAATAGCAATTGACTAATAAAAAAAAGCTTTTATGCTAGGTCTTGTGGCGCGGGTGTCGTATAATGGTATTACCTTAGCCTTCCAAGCTAATGACGCGAGTTCGATTCTCGCCACCCGCTCCATAAAATAAAAAAGTGATTTTTAAAACGAACGAAAAAATCAATTCATGGGTGGACGATATACAAAGAATGTAGATTGACTTTTTTAAAAAATAGTTTATCATTCAAGTATGACAAAGGAAGACAAAAAATGGGAGAAAAGGCTCACCAACAACAGAGATAACTACGAAAGGTGGATCGATAGACACAATCATAAACTTGAGCTTGTCAGGACAATGGGAAGCGTAATCGCGGCCATTACAGGGTTTCTAGTATTTTTAAAAGTTTTCAATTTTATTTAACGCTTCCGTAGCTCAATTGGATAGAGCATCAGTCTTCTAAACTGAGGGTTCTGGGTTCGAGTCCCAGCGGAAGTACCATAAAAAAAGATTTGACAAAAGAAAAAACAATTCTAAGATGATGCTTCTTATGAATAAAAAAGAAAATAAGTGTGAAACAGACCAAAGTAAATATACTCAAGTTAAGACGGTATACGCTCGTGCAGCGATCATTTTGCTCACAGCCAACTTTTGCTTAACGGGGTATGTTTTAGCGGGTATGATGAAAATCCAAGATGAGCAAGCGGAAAATCTAAGAACTCCACAAGCTCTTACTGGAACTGTTACAGCAACAGCTTTCTCAGAGACCCAAGCAACTAAACCCAAGACTCCTCAAACTCTTGAAAAAGAAGATAATTAATTCACCGCTGAATATCTAGCGGTAACCTCCAAACCCTCACTTCAGGTTTTAGCTTGGGGTGGGGGCTTTTTTTGCGAGCGTAGCTCAGTTGGCTAGAGCGCCACGTTTACACCGTGGATGTCGGGGGTTCGAATCCCTCCGCTCGTACCAAATAAAAAGCAGCAGAGGTTTCGAAGTGAAACTTGCTGCAATTTTAGGGTTCTCCACCTTTGGCTATCCCTTGGCTCCTTATTGCAAGGAAACTGCATATGTCTTACTATTTATAATTCTTCTATTCTTTTCGCCTTATCATCAACAACTAAATCGTACGGTGGTTTAATATGGTTTCCCTTTGTTCCGGTAGATAATTCGTGAAACTTACATCCCCAATTTTCTAGTTGATTCCAAGTAAAATCGTAATAGCATTTTCCTGTTTTTTTAGATTTCTCAGACCCTCCTCTAGCCGTCCAATATACTATGTGCCAGCCTTGATCATACAAATCGTTTATTTTTTGTATGTTTTTATTATTAGGTTCCGCTAAATTATATTGCCTTTTACCAGAGTAAAAGCATATAGTTTCATCAATATCTACTAAGGCAACCCTTTTTTCGCCTTCTAAAGCTAGCCTGTTTGATTCGTGAAATTCCATATTTTTATATTCTGCTGCTTCTGGGTGTTCCATTGTTATATATTACTTTTTAAGATAAAAAATACAATTTTTTTTTGTAAAATATAGTCTAAAAATGCGGTGGGCAAATATACACAGAGAGACGTGGATAGGCAGAACGAAAAAAAAGCCGCACTTGTAGACTACAAAGGCGGAAGGTGTTGCATTTGTGGCTACGATAAACATAATGGAGCTTTAGATTTTCATCACACAGGCAAAAAAAGCTTTGCTCTAGGAGCAGCTAGGGATTTGTCTTTAAAAAGGTTAAAAAAAGAAGCTGATAAAACAATATTAGTTTGTAAAAATTGTCATGCAGAAGTTCATGCTGGCCTTCATGAAAAATATAAGTAATCTAATTCCACGGGGAAGTGGTGGAATTGGTAGACGCGATGGACTTAAAATCCATTGGCCATTAAAAGCCGTGCGGGTTCGAGTCCCGCCTTCCCTACCAAAAACAAAAAAAACCAATTTTAAAACGGGACAAAATTTTGCCCTAAAGGTGGACGATATATTATGAAAAAGGAAAAATATAAATCTCAAAAGAAATATCTAAAAACAGGAAAAGGAAAAAAAGCTTTAAAAAAAGCTCGAAAGAGGTATGATAACAAAGACCTCGAAAGACGAAGAAAACAAAAACGTGACTATATGAGGAGAAAAAGAGAAGAAAACCCAGACATTTGGAGATAACAAAAATGGAACAACAAAATGATGCTAGAAAACACATGAACGAAAGGACTAGACAGTCTCAAGTAGCCTCTCTTAAGGAGAAGATACAAAAAAAGAAAGAGTTTCTTGCCAAGGTTAGACTTACTCCGGAATCTTATGAAGTTTTTTCCAAAGAAATTGAAATTCTAGAAAGACAACTTAAGACCATAGAAGAGCCATTAACTTAAAATGAACAATATTGGCATAGTCGGTAACGGTTACGTTGGGGGAGCCACAGGGCTGCTGGAGGGTAAGTCAGTCAACTGTCTTATTTACGATAAAGAACCTGAAAAGTGTTCAATTCGGGGACTTGAGTTGATAGACTTGATAGATGGGTGTGATTTTATTTTCGTTTGTGTCCCTACCCCAATGAACCACGATGGAAGTTGCTCTACACTTTTAGTGGAAATGGTCGTCGCAGAATTGATTGACACAGGCTATGACCCTGAAAGAATAATTGTAAAATCTACTGTCCCAGTTGGAACTTGCAGGAAACTTGGTGTTATGTTTATGCCTGAGTTCTTAACGGAAGATAATTGGGAAAAAGATTTCGTGAGTCAAAAAAATTGGATTCTAGGGACAAACGAAAGAAACGACAGCCTTAGAAATGAGCTTTATTCTGTATTTGAAAACTCTTGGCGAGATGGAACGTTAATTAATAAACCAGAAATGTTTTTCTCGACAACCGAGGAAGCTGAATTAACAAAATATACCAGAAACTGCTTCTTAGCCACAAAGGTTTCTTTTTTTAATGAGGTGCATAGTTTTTGTGAAGCTAAAGACATTGACTACGAAAAATTAGTACAAATGGTGACCTTAGACGACAGAATAAATAAGTCACACACGTTAGTTCCGGGGCCAGATGGAAAAAAGGGGTTTGGGGGTACTTGTTTTCCCAAGGATATGTCTGCGCTAGATCATCAATTTACTAAGGCAGGAGTGAGTCCTCACGTTATAAAATCTTCAATACATAGGAACAATACCATAGACAGGAGAGAAAAAGACTGGAGGAGTGCGAAAGGCCGTGCTGTTTTGTAAAATTTGCTAAAAAAATTGGTTAAAAAAACTTCTTTTTATTAAAATAAATTAATATGAAAAAACTAGCTATTCTCCTATTAGGCTTTTCTTTGGCGCTCACTTCTTACGCTGACGAGAAGAAAACATCAACAGCGGACCACCTTCAAAATGTTTCCGTAACAATTAGGTCTGAAGGGCAGTTCTCTAATGGAGAAGGCTCTGGAGTGATTTTTACTCGCAAAGACTCTAAGGGTAATCAAGTCAATTTCGTGTGGACCGCCGCTCATGTGATTGATAATCTTAGAAAGACTAGGAAAACTGTGGTCAATGGCGCACCCAAAACTATTGTAGAATTTAAAGACCCAATGGTTGTTAAAGAGATTAGGCAAAACGGGAGAACTGTCGGCAGACTACAAATGGATGCGGAGGTATTAAAGTATAGTGATGCTGACGATGGTCATGATTTAGCCTTATTGCGCGTTCGTAAATTAAATTTTGTTACTGATACTGTGACTTTCTATTTAGATAAAAAAATCCCCAACCTTGGAGACGACTTACTGCACGTTGGTTCTTTGCTAGGTCAAATGGGTGCGAACAGCATGACGGATGGGATTTATTCTCAGCACGGTAGGTTAATTAAATCATTAAACAAACATGTATTCGATCAGACAACTTGCACCGCTTTTCCCGGAAGCTCTGGCGGCGGAGTATATTTAAAGAAAGACGCTAGATATGTGGGCATGCTTGTAAGGGGAGCGGGAGAAGGATTTAATCTTATTGTACCCGTGCGCAGGATGGTTGAATATTGCGAAAAACATAAAATTATGTGGGCCTTAGACAAGAATGTCCCAATGCCTAACGAATCTGATTTAAAGAAAATGCCCATTGAAAATACGCCAAAGGAAAAAGAAGAAGCTGAAGATGCAGAGAAAGAGGCTGCAAAGAAAATGTTTCCTTTTCAAATTAGAATTACTCATAAGTCTCGCAACTATAAGGAGCGAATGAAAGAATTAGTTCACTCACACTCGAAAGCTTGCGGCTGTGCAAGTTGTCTTTCTTATCGCCCAGAAGAAAAAGAATAGTTAAAAAACCGTAATATATACCCTAAAATGGCGCGGTGCAGTATTGCATCGCGCTTTTTTTGTCCTAAATGTGTTTAGAGGTGTAATATAGTATAGAAAGAATTTTAGATATGAAAATTTTAGCTTTTTTAACTATTTTTACATGTGTATTAGCAATTGGCTGTAACTGGGGGAATTCCGGTTGCTCTGAATGTTCTTGTGACAAGGGATGTTGTTCAACCGACACTTGTCCAGTGGCCGATTGCGCTTGCGCATGTAAGGAGTAAATTTTTATGGGTACTTGGAGTTCAGGTTTAGGAAAGTTCCTCAAAAAAGATCCAAATCACGGATGGCTGGGGAAAAAGATTCGTAATTGGCTTTGTGACGTAGGCTTATGTAATCTTGATAAATGCTCCAATAAAGAACATCACTCTAACAATCTTCCCAGTAATTGTAGTCACGGAAAATGCCGTTGCCGCAGCAAAAAGGGAGAAAAATAAAGCGTCACATTATTAATAAGGGGAAATAAAATGTCAGAAGAAAAAGAAAAAAAATCACCCGAAGAGACGGCTGCTGAATTAAAGCTCAAGGAAGCAGAGACTCGCAAAACGGAAGCCGAAGCTAGAAAAACGGAAGCCGAAGCAACCAAGGCAGAGATGGATGCTAATCTGTCAGCTATGGAGCTAGAGAAAGCGAGAAGGAGCTTTCTTAGAGAGAAGTCTCACGATGAGGAAAATCGTTTATATAGATTTTCTGGCTCCGTAAGTGAAGCTTCTGTAAAAAAATGCATGGTTAAGCTTACAGAATGGTCAAGGCTTGAACCTAAATGCGACATTGAAATAGTTTTCTCATCCCCCGGAGGAAGTATTATCGATGGGTTTGAATTGTTTGATTTTGTTCAAGAACTAAGAACCAAAGGACACAAAATAACAACGGGCTCCCTAGGTATGGCTGCTTCTATGGCTGGCATCCTCTTGCAAGCTGGAGATGTCAGGTGGATAGGACATCAATCATGGATGATGATACATAGGGCTGCTTTTGGGGCCATCGGTAAGACTTACGAGGTAGAGGACGAAGTAAAATTAGTTAAAAGAATTGAGGATCGTATTTTAGATATTTTTACATCTAGATCAAAGCTTACAAGACAGAAGCTTAGAAGAAATTGGGATAGAAAAGATTGGTGGATCGATGCCGACGAGTGTGTAAAGGTTGGTTTAGTAGACGAGATAAGAGGAATGATGCCTGAGCACGAAAAAGAATAAAAAAAAATAAACTACTCATCAAACAGACATATTCATGCCTCCGATTAATTTCGGGGGTATTTTTTTAATAAGTGTAATTCTTTGTATGAAAGACTTGGAGGTGGGAGGCATTGCTCTTAGGGTCACCAAGTATAAGGTTATGATATTTGACGAGCGCGACGAAGTAACCCCAGAAATTGCGGAGGCCATAGCTATATATATAAAAGAAGAAGGATTTATCGAAAAAGATGAATTTCCTATAGAAATAATTAAGCCTGAGTAGTAGAATAAATAAATATTAAAAATTATTTGTCAAAGTAATGAGCAGAAAAAAAAGTCAATGTTATGTAATTAAAGAGAGAAGCACGAACATGCTGCAAGGAGCATTTCCCCTCACTGACGAGGGCAAGCGTGCGGCGGAAAAATATTTAAGAAAAATAAACAAAGGAAGACCTAAAGATTTTAAAATAGAGGTACAATAATGAAAAAAGAGTTTTCCAAAAAAGTGGATTTATACAAAGAAAGCATTGGTTGGTGGAGAGACCAAAGCATGCAGCTTGCATTTGAAGCTGAAGAATTAGACTATATGTATGAGATGGGCATGCTTTCTGAAGAAGAGGTCTTAGTTCAAACTCAACAGATAAACGAAAAAATGAATTATCTAATGAAAAAAGGCATATTTGAGCACGAAAATTTGTTTAGGGAATTTACCTGTGAAAAATAATAAAAAAGTTTTTGTCTCCTCTTCTTCTGACAGAGGCATTTTGGTTAAATTTTTAAAGAATGATAAGGTTTCGCTGTCGTTCTGGGGCAACGACGACCCTAAAAACATATCTTATTCAAAAGAGGAGATTGAAAAATTTTGTGAATATATCTTAGGGGGAATCAAAAAAGAAAGTTCAGCAAGCGCTACTCCCGCCGTAGATTTTTTTAATCAGGTGTGCGAAGAAATGATCTCAAGAATCC
>CAYFGZ010000137.1:0-8244 GCA_964342575.1 uncultured Nisaea sp.
CTTCAGCGGCACTTTTTTTTGCAGTTTTTTCTCAAGCTTAAAAAACCAAGGGTCAACTATTTTTAAACAAATAGAAGTGTTGGATCGAGTATTCACCTCCACTGCGAGAAAATCTGCCCAATAGCTCCTACTTACCCAATTAGCTATTATCTCAAGGTTTTGGTTGCAGCGATCCTGGGCAACCGCTATCCCCCCTATGCTTTCAATCCAAGATAGAGCATCTAGAGCATCTTCTACGCACAACATCGAAGGTGTATTAATTGTTTCTCCCTGGAATAACCCAGCATTTATTTTCCCATTTTTTGTCAAACGAAATATCCGAGGAATAGGCCATTTCGGGATATAACTTTCCGCGCGTTGTATAGCACGAGGACTTAAAACGATCATCCCGTGCCCTGCCTCACCACCCAGAACCTTCTGCCAGGAAAACGTTACCACATCGAGTTTGTCCCATGGTAGTTCCTGCGCAAAAACCGCACTAGTAGCATCACATAGAGTCAATCCTTCTCTATCAGATGGGATCCAGTCCCCATCGGGGACCCTAACCCCGGAAGTAGTCCCATTCCATACAAAAACAACGTCACTGCGGAAGTCTACCGCACTTAAATCCGGAATATATCCATAATCAGCCTCCAAAACTCTAGAATTTGGTATTTGTAATTCTACTTCAATATTTTTCGCCCAACCAGCACCGAAATTCTCCCAAACCAAAACGTCCACTCCCCTCGCCCCGAGGAGAGACCACATGGCCATCTCAAAAGCTCCTGTGTCGGAACCGGGTACAATTCCTAAACGCCAATCATCTGGCAACCGAAGAAGATACGCCGTTTTTTCTATTACTTCCCGAAGCCTTGATTTTCCTATTTGTGATCTGTGAGAACGCCCCAGCAGTGCATCTCCAATTGCCGCCGTGCTCCATCCCGGGCGCTTAGTGCATGGTCCGGATGAGAACATAGTAACCCGAGGCCGTACCATCGGCTTCATGAATATTACCCCTTACTTTTATTACCACCAGCTGGGAAATGGTTATCCGTAAGGATAAATAACGCTTACTCATCCCAAGTCAAATTAAAATCGATTTAAAAGACAAACAAAAACGAAACGATTTTATTCCAATACCTCAATGAAAGAATCTGTTTTGAAAGCTTTTTCTAACTATTTATTTGGCAAAGTTTTGGATCGCTTTTTTTAGATCAAATTAAAATTAAATAAAAGTTAATGGCACGGTTTTTGCTTATTATACCTCTAATTAACACAATTTAGCCTGGGAGCTAACCAATGCCCAAGTTTTTTTTTCAGAATCCCGCTGTTTCTCGCAACTTAACTCCGGAACAGCGCTTAAATGATAACAACGAAACTTCGCATGGAGCTTCGGGTAAATCGCCCGCAATAAACGATCAATATAACCTCCGAAAATCATTACCGTCGGAAATTCAAACCGCTATTACGGAGTGGGCGACTTCCCTACAGCATATGCCGTGGAAGTTAAAGCGGCGAGCGATAGGACGTTTTTCGGGTTCATTTGCCGATAACTTTCTGGCAATCGTCCCAACGCTAACAGATGAAGAATACGATAGTCTTTCCCTTCTAGGAATAACTTGCTTACTAGAAGAACTTGAGGACGGCGAAGTCATAGAAGATGAAGACCAAGCCAAGTGCTATTTGGAGAGTATTCATGAGCATCATCAAGAGATGGCCAAAACATATCTAGAAGGGATAGCTGCCTCAAAGAGTATTCTTCACTAGCTATTAATAGTTTTTAAACTTTTTATCGTAAGGTTCGCCGTAGCAAAAACTATAATTACGGTCGCATAACAACCTGCTCTATAGCGCCAAAAACGGAATTACCTTCTTCGTCACACATTTCTATTTTTATTTCGTCACCAAAATTCAAAAAGGCCGTTTTGGGTTCGCCGTAACGGATTGTTTCAATCATTCTAATTTCGGCCAAACACGAATACCCATGTTTCTGATCCGCGTTTGATATAGTACCCGATCCGATTATGGTTCCCGCTCGAAGTGGTCTCGTTTTTGCGGCATGAGATACTAGCTCCGGGAAACTAAACGTCATATCGATCCCCGAGTTAACCCACCCCACTTTTTTGCCATTTAAGTAAATAAATAATGTGAACTCCAATTTTCCTTCATTCCACGCGCAGCCCAATGATTCAGGAGTGACCGCAACGGGAGCAAATGCTGTAGGTGGTTTTCCGTGAACAAAACCAAAGCCCTTAGAAAGTTCCTCTGGTATTAGATTGCGCAGGCTTATATCGTTCAACAACATTATGAGCTTAATATGTTTTTTTGCTTCAGTTATTGTTACGCCCAACGGCACATCATCCACTACTACGGCTAATTCCCCTTCAAAATCTGCTCCCCATCCCTGATCAATTAACAAGATTGGTTCGTTGGGATCCAGAAAGTGGTCCGAACCTCCTTGATACATTAACGGGTCGCTCCAAAACTTTTTGGGAAGCTCCACTCCCCGGGCTTTTCGGAGTAACTCAACGTGATTCACATAGGCAGAACCATCTAACCACTGAAAAGCCCGTGGGAAAGGCGATTTCATTTTGGCGCTATCAAACGGCATTGCATCTGCTGCTAAACCCCGATTCAGCCTCAAACTGATATCCATTAACTCTGCTTCGAGTTGCGACCAATTCTCGATGGCTTCCTGCATAGTTTCCACAACATTGACCACTTTTATAGCCTTACGGAGGTTGTCGTCGACCAAAACCAGGCATCCATCTCTATTACCATTTGCTAGGGATCCCAGTTTCACGAAGCACTATCTCCCGGCTCTTGCCATGAAAAAGCGTAACTCGGATTTTCTATATCTGTGACTATATCCCCGGTTTCAAGTGCGTCCCTTGTATCTACCATTACAGCATACTCGTCAGTCTCCATTTTTTTTGGCTTCAACATATTCTCTAAAGCTTTAGGATGCGGACCATGCGTGAAACCACTCGGGTGAAATGTTATCGTGCCCGCTTTTATATTATCGCGACTAAAAAAGTCCCCTTTGTGATAGAATAGAACTTCATCATAATCATCATTGTTGTGAAAAAAGGGTACCTTCAACGCTTTGGGGTCTTGTTCAAATGGTCTGGGGCAAAAAGTGCAAACTACGAACCGATTAGCCAAAAATGTGGTATGTGCCGATGGCGGCAAATGATATCGGTGGCTCATAAGTGGCCGAAAATGTTTGATGTTAATTTTCACTGGCATCAAAGTTCCATGCCATCCGACAACGTCCAATGGATTGTAAGGATAGGTTATAATTGAAATTGTATTATGACGCTTAACTCTTACTTGCCAATTTTCCTTAGTTTTTTCGGGAGTTTGCTGATCAAGAAACTTTTGGTCTATGCAGGGTGTATCGAGCATAGCTGGATCAAAAAAAGCATGGCTACCTACTATCCCTCTGTCGGGCAACCCAAAACTAGAATTAGTTGCTTCTATCATCAAGAAGTCGGAATCACTATCGCATTCCATTCTCCACATAGTACCCCTAGGCAGCACGATATAGTCACCCATTTCAAAGCTCAAACGACCAAAGTCGCAGAAAAGTTCTCCATTACCCCGGTGCACAAATAATAGCTGGTCTCCGTCTCCATTTCTGACAAGATGGTCCATTTTTCTGGCCGAACGCCACATAGAAATTCTGCAATGTTGATTGTAGAGAATATCGTTCCCACTCCAGGGACAGTCAACTTCGCTCTGCAGTTTATTTAGATCGAATGCCCTTGGCCGAAGTGGCCCGCTCCAATCAATCCAGCCTGTTGGCGGGCGCTTATGATGCAATAACGCTGACGGCCCAAAAAAACCCTCTTTACTCATTTCACGCTCATAAGTGCCTTCTGGCAAATCAGCATGAGCCTGCCTTGAAGCGTTTCCCTCAACCTTAGGAAAGTTTATAAAAGATTTCATCTAATAAATCTCCATAACCTTTAACTACATTATTCTTAAAAAGCTATCGCCGCACACGATCGTTTTAAATTTCATAAATGAGCACTGCATTCGATGATATTTTCTTCCATTGTTCTTTGCCTTTGGCATCAACTGCGTAAGATAATAACGTGGCCATTTGTAAAGACCTTGTCACCGTTATATCCAACCTTGTTAAATTTTCCCGTGACAATGTTTATACTTGCGACCGCTTCCGCAAGGGCAAGGTGCGTTTCTAGGAATTTTACCCCAACTGGACGGATCCGCAGGATCTAGCGTTGCCGCAGACTTATTTACAATCGGCTGTTGGTTGATTTCGAGGTTATCACCTGAATCCGTTGCGTCATTGTTAACCCCATCGTCCAACTGAATTTCCAGGTTAGAAAGCGCTCCCGTCACAGTTTGGCGAACACTTGCTAACATGCCATCGAACAAATTAAATGCCTCTCGTTTATATTCATTAAGAGGATCTCTTTGTGCGTAGGCCCTCAAATTAATGCCTTGCCTTAAATGATCTAATGCCAAAAGATGCTCCTTCCACTGCTGGTCTATAACTTGAAGAAGGATACTCTTTTCAGCCATTCTAACGAGTTCAGGACCATAATTCGCCACTTTTTCAGCGAGTCTTCGATTTGAGGTTTCAATTAGGCGGTCTATAATTTCTTGATCGGCTACACCTTCCTCCTTGGCCCATTCTTCGACTTGCGCATCCAAACTGAGAATACTGCCACACTCTATATTCAAGGTCTCCAGATCCCATTGTTCAGAATAAGTTCCGGCAGGGATAGTTCTCGCAACTAATTCTTCTATTACCTCATGGCGCATATCTGTCACGGTAGAGTGAACCTCTTCCGCTTGCATAATGTCCTTACGCTGTTCGTAGATAACTTTCCTCTGATCATTCATTACATCATCATATTTCAACAATTGTTTTCGAATGTCGAAATTACGAGCTTCAACTTTCTGCTGCGCCTTTTCTAGAGCTTTATTGATCCATGGATGTACGATTGCTTCTCCTTCTTCTAGACCAAGTTTCTTAAGCATCCCGTCCATACGTTCAGACCCAAAAATACGCATCAAGTCATCCTCAAGGGACAAAAAGAATTTTGATGTTCCCGGATCACCCTGTCTTCCCGATCTACCTCTTAGTTGATTATCTATTCTTCGGCTCTCGTGTCGTTCAGTGCCTATGACATAAAGACCATTTGCCGCAATAACATTTGCCTTTTCCATCTCTATTTCTTCTCGGATGTTTTCTTCGGACAGGGTCCCTTTACTGCCTATCTCGGCCTCAATTCTCATTTCTGCATGTCCGCCCAACTGAATATCCGTACCCCTACCAGCCATGTTTGTAGCTATAGTCACAGCCCCGGGCACTCCTGCCTGAGCAATAATTTGAGCTTCCTGCTCATGGAACCTAGCGTTCAAAACTTGATGCTCAATGCCTTTCTTCTTTAATAAGTCGGATAACAATTCTGATTTTTCAATTGACACTGTTCCTACTAGCGCCGGCTGTCCCCGTTTTCGACAGTCAACTATCAGATCTATTATGGCAGTCCACTTTTCCCGCTCAGTTCGATAAACCTCATCATCTTCGTCAGTTCTATTAACTACTGTATTTGTAGGAATTTCAACAACGTCCAACGCATATATTTCAGCAAATTCAGATGCTTCAGTCATTGCGGTGCCGGTCATACCAGCTAGCTTAGGAAACAACCTAAAATAATTTTGAAACGTGATTGATGCCAAGGTTTGATTTTCGTTTTGAACAGTAACTCCTTCACGAGCTTCTAGCGCCTGATGCAATCCATCCGAATAGCGACGTCCTTCCATAGCTCGCCCTGTAAACTCATCAATTATGACCACCATATCCTTACGAACTATATAGTCGACATCACGAGCAAACAGTTTATGTGCTCTCAAAGCCTGATTAACGTGGTGGACAATCGAGATATTCTGGGTGTCGTACATCCCTCCCTCTAAAACAATTCTTTTCTCCACTAGGAGTTGTTCAATTCGTTCAGTGCCAGCCTCCGTCAGCATCACTGTTCGTTGTTTTTCATCTACCTCATAGTCAGATTCCTCTAATATAGGTATTAGAGCATTTACATTACGGTACATATCAGAGCTGTCTTCCGAGGGGCCTGAAATGATTAATGGTGTCCTCGCCTCATCAATTAAAATTGAATCAACTTCATCCACAATTGCAAATTCGAATGTCCTCTGGCACATATCTTCTAGCCGGAATTTCATATTATCCCGGAGATAATCGAACCCAAACTCATTGTTCGTGCCATAGGTTACATCAGCATTATATGCTATTTGCCGCTCCTCATCCGATAACCCTTGAACTATTACACCAACGCTAAGATCCAGAAAGGAGTAAATTGCCCCCATCCAAGACGCGTCGCGCCTAGCTAAATAATCATTAACCGTAACTACATGTACTCCTCTACCTTTTAAGGCATTGAGATAAACGGCCAAGGTAGCAACAAGGGTTTTTCCCTCGCCCGTTTTCATTTCAGCGATCTTCCCCTCGTGCAGAACTATACCGCCCAGAAGTTGGACGTCAAAATGTCGCTGTCCCAGTGTGCGTTTGGAAGCCTCTCGCACGGTGGCAAACGCTTCAACCAAGATATCTTCTAAAGTCTCACCTTCCGACAACCGAACGCGGAACCAGTCGGTTCGTGACTTCAGCTCATCATCACTTAATACTTCCAGACTATCCTCAAGAGCATTGATAGCATCCACATATATTTGCATTCTTTTCAGAACACGATCGTTCTCAGAACCAAACAGAGTCTTAGCGATAACGCCCAGCATGGCGGCTCCCTGTTATCTTTATTAAGTCTTTAGCTATGCCTTTTTTTTCGATTCTCAGGAATAAGCGTTGCGATACTACCTGTCAATGTGGGTATTATTCCTTAGATTTACAAGAGTCGGTTATTCTCACCCGTTATTATGATCGAAAGTAGACAAAATAAAATAAAAATAACTTTTAGAGTATATCTTGCTGTTAGTTTCGCTATCTGTTACCGCTGGCTATATAAGATGTCAAAAAAAATCGAAATTGGCTACGACGCCAAGTCAGAGGTACCCACAATGATCAAAAAAACTCAGTCAAAATTAGCGAGAAAATTCGCAATTGCAAGTGTGCTGTTTGGAACATTGTTTGCAAATCCAATAATGGCGCAAACCAATCCTACCTCAGGCCAAAATGTTATAGCCGCAAGCGAAAAAATAGTAGCCATTGTTAACGGTGAAACTATCTATCTTGAAGAAATACTAGACATGGCAAAAAAACTTCCTAGCCAGTACAGAAAGTTGTCTCTCGATGTAGTTTATCCGTCTCTAGTGGATAGAGCCGTCGATGCCCGGCTTGTGCGGGATGCCGGTAGAAAAAATGGCTTCGCTTCAGATCCAGACGTAAAAAGTCGAATGAAACAGATAGAGGGGCAGGTTATTTCAGAAATATTTCTAAAAAAAACCATAATGCCCCAACTTACAGAAAGCGCCTTAAGAAAAATTTACCAAGAATCCAAGTCCCAAATGGGGGGGAAGGAACAAGTAAAAGCCCGTCATATTTTGTTAAAGACTGAAGATAAAGCACGTCAACTTATAGATATCATAAAGAGTGGGGCGGAATTCTCAAAAGTTGCCTCCGAGCACTCAGTGGGTCCATCAGCTGCATCGGGGGGTGATTTGGGCTGGTTTGAGAAAGAACAAATGGTACCTTCTTTCTCCAAAGCCGCCTTTGCCCTAAGGCCTGGTGAAATTGTCGACCAACCGGTCAAGACCCAGTTCGGTTGGCACATCATTTTGGTAGAAGATCGTAGGTCAGCAAAACCGCCTTCCTTTGAAGAAGCACGTAACCAGCTAGCCGCCCAATTGAGTGAGTCTCTATTAAAAGAGCTTATGATGGGACTCAGATTGAAAGCGACTATCCAAAAATTCACGATGAATGGAGACCCAATTCAGAATTGACGGCAACTAACATGCGATAACCACGTGCATAAGATTAAAGTGTTGTGGAGTAATTATATAATGAATCTAGAAAAATCACCGCTAGCACCAACACAGTTCCCGAAAATGACCGGGGTAGATGGCGTCCTTCTCGCCACTGCAACATCGGGATTGAAATATAAGGGACGGCCAGACCTATTGTTAGTAAAGTTACGACCAGAAACGGTTGTAGCTGGTGTTTTAACCAAATCTAGCGCCCCTGGAAATCCGATTATCTGGTGTAAAAAGTTTCTTAGTCAAAAAAAACAGACACAAAATATCGAATCGATGTAA
>CAYFGZ010000138.1:0-7993 GCA_964342575.1 uncultured Nisaea sp.
GGCTAGGATTATGGCCGACTTTGCAGGCCGACACAGCCCCCGCGACCGGGGAGAGGGAGAGGGGGTGCGGGGTGAGTAACGGAGGCCGCAGGGATCGCCGCCTTCCCTTGGAGGCGATGATTCACGCTGTCGGCTACTCAGAAGAGGCCCTTTCGCAACGGCGACGCGCGCTGCTCGAACGCGAGTCTGAGACTCTTTCAGACCCCTGGCAGCATCTAGGCGGGGGCCTGGACGGCCTTTTGAGAGCGTACGCGACAGAGGGGGGAAAGGCCGCAGCGCTAACATACATTAAGGCAATGGCCGACCCGCGATACAAGCGGTGTGTCGCGCGCGCAGTCTTCGTCGAGCTTTCAAGGAGCGTCGAACATCTTGGCGGAAACGGTGACGGGGCAAAATGGCCGGTCGGGGACTTTGACCTGGCCCGAGCAAAAGCCCTGGCGCGCGCGGCAGCGGTCTTCCTTGAGCATTCTGACGGCGTCGTCGCCTACAACGGAGAGGCCGCCAAGGCCCAAGACTAGAGCGCCCGCCGGGGCTCCTCGCCCATCCACACGGCCAAGACCCGGCACCGCGTCGCCTCGACTTCTAGCGCGACCGGCTGCCCGGCAGACCCGCCAAGCTGCAAAGCGCGAGCGCCCACCAGGACCACACGGCGGGCGGGGTATGCGAAGGCCCCCGAATCATCAAGCACGCGCCCGCCCGCAGGGATGCCACCGTTATCGGTGGTCAGGTCTTGAGCCCACCCGCCTGCGGCGGGGTCAAGGGCTGCGCCTGCGTCGGTGACTAGCCTCACTTTCAAGCCCGCCGCCCCCGCCTCGCCGTGGCCCTGGTAGGTGATGACAACCTCCACAGCATTGCAGAGGGGCGACGTCTGCGGGACGTCAAAGCGAAGGAGCCCATTCACCCCGCTGGGGTCTGATGCGGTTGTGACGTCGCCCGTGTGTGCGACGGTCGCGCACGTCTGCCCGGCTGCGGCTGCCCCGTTCGCGTGGTTAGCACACTCCACGAGGGATAGCAGCGTCTCGGCCCGTAGAGGGGCCCTCCAGCGCCGCGAGGCCATCGGTGGGGGTGATGCCTTGGACTGAGGGATAACGGCGCTCATATGACCTCCACGCGCCCAATGTGGGCGTATGCCCTGTGCTCCGATGGCGGCTCCCACTCGACCGGGACAATATGGCCGAGGGTGCCAGCCCCCGCGGCGATGCCGTGAGGCGCGGATAGGGTGATTGTCCGGGCTGCCCTGTCGATGCTTGATACGCCGATGTCTTGGCCGCCGTCCATGCCTCCCGCTGGGTACACGTGGACACTGTCTCCGGGGGCGAGCCCGGTGAAGCCGTCGAGGTCTATCAATTCTGCGCCCGTGGCCGGGTCCTCCTGCCTTGAGTGCATCCGTTCGGCTACGGCCAGCGTCGTCGCGTCAATGACGGCCACCACGTCGAGCGAGGGGGCCCAGCCTGAGCCCTCACGGCCGTGGGACACCATCTCAACGCGGGTGACGCCGGACCACCCGTCAACGGACACCGAGCGAAGCGAGCACAGAGCCGAGTCGACGCCGAGCCCGCCAGCCTCGCCCACAAGGAGCGGGTGCGAGACCCGATAGGTGCCGCCCACCTGCGCGGTCACTCCGACCCCGTGCAGCGTGCCGAATGAGAACAGGCGCCGGGGGTGAGCAAAGAGCAGACGAAGCCGCGAGAAGATGGGGCGAAGCTGGGCCACGATGTCCACATCGCCCGACAGGTTGACGCCGGGGAGGGGGACTCTCATTTCGGCCTCCTCGCCGAATGCGTCGATTGACGCCTGGTCCCTGACTGCCTGCGACTTCTGGGGCTTGCCCTCGTCGTCATAGTTCGACTCGAAGGTATAGCGGTTGAAGATCTCGGCCTCAGTGGACGACGCCGGGGCTGATGATGTGATCTCGCGGGTTGTGATGGACTCCCTGACGTCTGACTCGATGGGGAGCCCCAGAGGGACGGCAGCGAGCATGCACCGCCCCGCGTCGTCTGTCCGCAGGTCCAGCAGGTAGCCGCACGCCCTGAGCAGACCACCGACCACATCGAGAACCGTGTCGCCATCCCGCCAGACCGGGGCGAACTCTACCCCGCCGATAGGGTCCTGCACGCCCTCGAATGACTCGCGGTCGACGTCCTGCCCTCGCTCGGCGCGGCCGGGGACGGTTCCGTCTGTGAGCGCGGCGCCGGTCCCGAGCCTGTCGTGAGCAAGGCTCGACACCGAGTGACCACCAGATGAACACAGGAGACGCAGAAGCACATCGGCCACGGGGCGGCCCTCGAAGGCTGCCACGGGCGTTAACTCTATGGGGTCACCCCCCGCGCGCTGGGTCATGGTCTTGAGGAAGCGCCCGCCCGTGCCCGCGTCGATGTCGCTCTGTAGCTCACAGATGTAGACAACCTGAGCCCCGAAGGCTTGAGCGGTGCACGACGTTACGGAGAACGTGCCTAGCAGGTCGCCACCCTGGCGGGCCTCAAGGTGCAGGACCCCGCTCGACGGCACAGACACCTCGCGGTCGAGCGTAATCCACCGCTCACCCGCGGAGTACCAAGCCTGCGGCGTGTCGAGGTGGAATCCCTGCGTTGACGCCTCGCCAGGCTCAAGGGTCAAGACCCGGGGCGCGTCGCCGTCGTCGAGCGGCAAGACCTCGCCGGGCATTCTGTCGGCCGGGTGCACGCGCTCGCAGCCCCCGTGCCTCCAGTCGCCGCCAGCCCAGCCGGGTTGCCCGGCGCCCGCCCTGCGCTGTCTGTGATGCTGTTCTGACGTGAAGGTCACCCGGATGGCACCGGGCACCTGGTCACCTGTTCTTGAGACGGTGACGGCCCCCGCTTCGTCTATTTCTGCCCGAGAATAGCCACCGTTGACCCCCGACGGGGTCAACGACCGCAGCCCGCTGGGGGCGTTCCAGCGCTCGACCAGGCGAGCTGGCCACGGGTGACACTCGGGCCCAATCGCCCCGGCCATCATGGAGACGGAGCGCCACTCAGCCGAGGCGACGGACTCAACCCGGCCGAACGCGAGGGGGGCCCCGTTGCCCGCGTCAACGGACGGGGCGGGGGCTACCTCTAGGGCGCTTGTCGTCGTGGGGTCCGGGTCTGGCGGAACGAATGTCCCGGTATCCACCCCCACCGCGTGGCCGGTGACCTCGTGCACCGTGCCCACATTGGCTACTGTCACCTGACACCTGCGGGGGTGTCCCACTGGTAGGGTTAGGTCGGACACGTCCTGATGGGCGGATAGGTCGCCCTCAATGACCGGAACGTATGACAGGCCAGCGAAGTACTGGGCGTGCTGGTGCATGTTCGACAGCGAGCGAAAGCGCCCCCCCGCCGCGACCTCTTCGAGCATATCGACGAAAGACGCAGCGCGCGGCCTGGGCGCAAAGCCTCCGAAGGTGTGGTGCGTGGCGGAGAGTCTCGCCGGGTCGGACTTGCCTCCAAGGGGCCGGTCCAGCTCAGAAGTCAGCGGGGCAATTGACAGCGACACCGCGGCGGGCTGCCCGTCGGCGCCGATGGTCGGCTCATCCTCGACGAAGCCCCGCCAGCGCTCAAACCATCCGCCGCCCGCGACCGTGTCTGATTCGTAGATGACCGCGCGCCGACCACGGAAGAACGCGGGGCCAGGGGTGATGATGGGGCGCACGTCCGTCAGCGGGTCGTATCTGTGCGTTGACGGCAGCGTGCCCAAGAGGCCCCGCCGGATGAACTTGACCGCGCGGGTCGGCCCGTCCACGGTCACCACCTCGAACGCCTCGCGCGCGATGTGGACAACGTCGCCGGGCGAGATGTGCGCGGACGGGTCGGCCTCTGTGGTGACGGTGATGGGCTCTGGCTGTGACTGGTAGACAGACTGACCGGCGTCGAGCCGCAGAGACCACGGCTGCCCCCTGTAACCAAGCCGACCAAAGACGGCCACGGGCTCGGGGGCAGGAGAGAAGGCGGGAGACGGGCCGAGGGTCACCGACACCGGCCGGGCGTCTATGATGTGCTCGCGCACGTCAAGGGAGCGCTCAAAGCGCAGGCCGAGCCCCGGGATGATGTTTGCCCCGAGGGCGTAGGGCACAGCCCCGGCGCTCGTCTCATAAGTGCGGGCGGGAGGCGTCACCGACCCGTAAAGGGTGGGCACGCCCTCAACCCAGAGATAATACGCCGGGCTTCGCTGTCGTCCCTTGAGGGCAGACGTCACCACCTAGCTCCGCGGGTTCGGGACGAAGGCGCCCGCCTCGGCGTCCGCTGAGATGCGAGTCGTGACCCGGTACAGGGTCAAGAACAAGAGCACATCCACGAGCCCGCCGGGGAACTCGGCCAGCACAACGCCGGGCTGGGGCTCGGGATCAAGCCCGTCGTCCGAGTCCGGGTAGTAGAGGCCAATGATGCAGCGGTCCACGTGGATGACTCCTTGATGCTTGCGGGGCGCCCACGAGCGCAGGCGCCCCGGCTCTGGCTAGATCACGTCCCAATTGCCCGAGTCAAACTCGAACGTCTGCGACTCCAGCGAGTTGGAGAAGACGTGCGAGGCGCCCTCGTCGATGGTGTGACCGCTGCCGCTGGCGGGCTTGATGGTCAGTTGGTTGCTGTCTCCACAATGGGAGGTCACCTTGACCACACAGCGGGCGCCATCGATACCGGCGGGCAAGAAGAACTCAGCGCCGCCACCGTTCGACATGTTCACCTTGAACGTGTGCCTGTACCCGGCCGCCGTGACGGTTCCGCCTGCGGCCGGGAATAGGGTCTCTCGGCTTCCGCGAACCGGGATGGAGTCGGTGCGAAAGTCACCCTGCTCAACCGCCGAGACGTTGCCGCCAGAGTCGATGGCAAGGAAGCCTTCATACGAGAGCATGCCGACGGAGGCGTTGGCCACCCCAGCGAGGCGGGCGTGATACGCCTGCACGTGTGTGCCGGGAACCAGGCTCAGGTTGCTTCGGGCGGCGTTCGGGTCGATGTCGCCGAGGGCCGCGGACTTCATGCACGCGCCGGTAAAGTTGCCGATGAGTGTCCAGGGGGCGGTCCCGCCCCACCGATAGGTGCTGCCGGTGTCGTCGGCCGAGATAACCCAGCCGGTCTCTGGGGCAGTGAAAGACCAGGACGAGCCGTCATAGATGGCGAGCCGGTTCTTCTTGGCCGCGTCGCTCTCGTCGTTGCCGATGAGGTAGCGGTCGCCAGAGGACGGCGAGCCGGGGAGCATCGACGCATCGAAAAGCAGGCTCGCAACGGAATCTTGCCAGTCCTGGCCAGACGTGACGGCCGAGAGTTGGGCGTCCGTGTAGCTCTGCGCGCTCGCCAGGGTCGCAGCGTCGCCCGAGGAGATGGCCGCAGCGCTCGTGCTGATGGCGTCGGCCTCGGCCTGGTCTGCGTAAGCCTGCGCGCTCGCCAGGGTGGTCGCGTCGCCGGTGTCCGCGTGAGAAATGGCGGCAGCCTGGGCGGCGTTGGCCTTGGACTGCGCGTCGGCGGCGGCGGTGCTGACCGCGTCTGCCTCGGCGGTGTCGGCGTAGCTCTGCGCGCTTGCAAGGGTTGCCGCGTCACCCGAGGCAATCGCCGCGGCGCTGGTGCTGATGGCGTCGGCTTCTGCGGTGTCCGCATAGGCTTGGGCGCTGGCCAGCGTGGTCGCGTCTTGGGTGTCCGCGTACGCCTTGGCGTCTGCGAGCGCGGCAACGTCACCCGCGGCCCGGGTCGTGGCCTCTGCCGTGATGGCGTCACCGCGGGCAGTGGTCTCGGCCGCGATGGCGTTGGTCCGCGCGGTGGCCTCTGCCGTGATGGCGCTGGACCGGGCTGCGGCCTCTGCGGCAATCGCAGCGGCGCGCGCCGTGGCCTCGTCGGATACGGCCGTCGCTCTCGCGGTGGCCTCGGCGGAAATCGCCGCCGCTCGCGCGGTGGCCTCTGCCGTAACGTCGGCCTTCCTGGCTGCGTCGTTTGCGTTCTCTGGCGCGGCGAGGTTGACAATTTTGTTGCTGGCGGCGTCGATGTTGCCGTCGACGGTCATATTGTTGGGGTTCAGGACCCCCTCAAGGTCTCCGTCGTGCTGGGTGACGCTGCTGGATGAGATGCGGGCGTCGTCAATGGACCCCGACTTGATCTGGCTTGCTTGGATGGATGAGCGGTAGCCCATGGATGTGTACTCCTGCCCCTCTGGGGCTCAGGTAGCGACCCATGCGCGCGTCCCGAACTCGTCGACAGGTGCCGACGACAAGGAGTTGGCCTCGCGGTCAAACTGGATTGAAAATTGTGCACTGCTCTCGACCTGGCCCCCGTTCGCGTCCGTAAAGGTCACCGGGTGGGCGTGGTCGACGTCCTCGACGGCTGTCTTGGCCAGCTTGACCAAGACCTCCAGCCCGGGGACGGTGGCGGCCGCGGGCAGAACCACATCAACAGGGCCCGCCGTGGGGTCGCAAAAGAGCGCGGTCTTACCCGCGGGGAGAGTATACGGCGAATTAGCCGAGGAAGCATACCCCCAGTCCCGTGCGCCCGCTTGCGGCGGGGCCTCCTGGCCGAAGATGCCGACGGGGGCCCCTTCGGCGTTCAGGACGGTAAAGGACCCGTCACCGGGCAGCCGGAAGGTAACCCCCGAGGGGGTCATCTTGAGCATCTCGACGCCGTCCACGAAGACGGAAGTTCGAGACTCATCCACGAGGATGAAGGAGTCGTCCTCAGCGTCGGCGCCCGTTATGCGGCCCGTGCCTACATCGAAGTCGCCGGGGGTCGACCTTGGGGGCCTCTTCGGCCCGTAGTTGGTGGGGGCCATACTAAGCCCCCCAGGGCGCGCGCGCTGCCCCCTTGTAGGCGTAGACGAGCCCGCTCACAGAGGTTGACCCCGCCGCGGTGCGGAAGTGTAGAGTGCGGATGCCTTTGATCTTGGGCAGGCTGTACGAGCCCCCGGGGTCAATGGTCAGGCCGCTCGCAGGCACCGAGGGGGACGCGCCCACGGGGAGGTTCACCACCACGTAGACGAGGTTGTCGCCATCGTTTTGTATGTCGACCTGGGCTATGTCTGCCCCGATCTGTCCGGGGGTCACCGTGCCCGGCGGCAGGTCTGGCAGGCTGACCACGGCCCAGGCGGCATTACCGATGCCCGTGCGCGAATACTTCGCGATCTCGTCTACTTGAATCTCTCGAAGGGCCACGGCCTCCCCTCCCTCGCTGCTATCGGTCGAACGGGTTGACGGTCGGCACCCTGAGCGCCGCCACGTCCTCTGGTTGTTCCGTCTGGTCTACGAGCGACAGCCCCACAAGCGCGGGCGTCAGCGCCCCCACCTCTGCGGCGTCAATCTCCCCATCGTCGTCGGAGTCGAGCCACATCGGGCGCTGGCTCATCTTGCTAAGTTCTTCTTCGGCCTGCTCTTGCAACTCTCGCGGGTCAACGTTCGGCAGGATGCCGACGGACGCGGCGTGGGCTGCCACACAAAGCGCGTGTGCGCGCCGATACTGCGCTCCCGCGAGTTGGTCGGGGTATCGGCCAGCGGGTAGGGTGACCTCTACCTGAGAGCGCATATCCACGGCCGCAATCAGCGGGCCCCATGAGTCGGAGCCCTGCGGCAAAGCGTGGGCCATCTGCGGAAACAACTCGACCAGGCCGCCAGGGGTGAGCCCTGTCGAGAAGGGGGCGCGAACAACCCGAACGGCGCCCCGCTCTACCCGTGTTGACGGTGCCCCGAGGTTTGCCCCCGCCGGGTCCACGTCGACAGTGTAGGCCACCTCGTAGGCCCCCGAGCGGTTGACCTCAGCCCCGAGCGCGCCCGCCGCGACGTCAGCGTGCCACACGTTGTGAACCAGGCTTCCCGCCGTGCTCTCTGGGATGTCCGCGGGGAGAGCGTGAGCGAGCCGCACAACGCCCCGGCCCGCGTCGTAGTGTGTGACCTGGACCGGATACCGGCCGACCGCCCCAAGGGACAGCCACCACCGACCCCACGACCCCACGAGGCCAGAGAGGGCGGAAGCGTCGGCCACATCGACCGACAGGCTGTGAGGGTCTGGGATGCCGGTCACGTTGAGCG
>CAYFGZ010000139.1:0-7900 GCA_964342575.1 uncultured Nisaea sp.
GGCCCAACACACCAGCCAGTTGAGCATTTAGCCTCTCTTAGGGCAATACCTAACCTGAACGTTTTTCGACCCGCCGATTCAGTAGAAACTGCTGAATGTTGGGAAACTGCTCTTGTTGAGCAAGGAACTCCATCTATAATAGCGCTTTCAAGACAAAATGTCCCGGCAGTTCGACTAACCAACAACCCAGACAACCTTTGTTCCAGGGGGGGCTATGTTTTAAGAGGCACGTCTCACAAAAAAAATATAATAACAATAATATCTACAGGTTCAGAAGTCTCCATAGCTCTAGATGCACAAGACAAACTAGAACAAGATGGACTTTATACGAGTGTCGTATCAATGCCCTGCTGCGAGCTTTTTTACAAGCAAGAACAGGATTACAAAGATTCAGTAATTCGCCCTGAATCATATATCATCGTCGTCGAGGCAGGAGTGCAACAAAGTTGGGACCGTATACTCGGAAACGGGGGAAAATTTATTGGAATGCATGACTTTGGCGCATCAGCCCCAGCAAAAGAATTATTCGAACACTATAACATTACGGCCGAGGCGATCGTTGAGGCGGCAAAAACGATCGGCGTGTCTGTGTAGACAAATCTGATGGAGAACACGATGACAACAAATATAGCTATCAACGGTTTTGGACGTATAGGTCGACTGGTGTTAAGGGCACTTGTTGAGAGTAACAGAACAGATTTAAAAGTTGTTTCCATAAATGATCTCGGCTCGGTGCAAGCAAATGCACATCTCCTGAAATGGGATAGTAATCACGGCCGTTTCCCCGGCGAAATAATCGTAGACAACGACACCCTTGATCTCGGGACAGGACCCATAAAAGTTACAGCTGAACGAGATCCAAAGCAGCTGCCGCACAAAGAATTAAATGTTGATATAGTTATGGAATGTACTGGCATCTTCACTGACCGCGAAAAAGCAGCATTGCATATAGAGGCCGGTGCACAACGGGTGATAATTTCTGCTCCAGCAACTGGTGCCGACTTAACAGTAGTCTACGGAGTTAATCACGATAAGATTTCTGCAGACCATACAGTAATATCCAATGCCTCATGCACAACCAACTGTCTAGCCCCTGTAGCCTATGTTCTTGATCGCGCGATAGGAATAGAAACTGGCTATATGACGACAATTCATGCTTTTACTGGAGATCAGCCAACACTAGATACTTTTCATGGAGATCTCCACCGGGCTCGCGCCGCTGCATCATCCATGATTCCGACGTCTACGGGCGCCGCAAAGGCTGTGGGCCTGGTTATGCCAGAATTAGCCGGAAAATTAGACGGAACAGCTATTAGAGTCCCAACGGCCAATGTGAGCCTTATTGACTTTAAATTTGTGCCTAAAAAGAAAACAACCATTGACGAAGTTAATTCAGCGATTATAACCGCGGCAAATACTAGTCCCTTGCAAGGCATCCTGGGTGTAAATGATGAACCGCTGGTTTCAATCGACTTTAACCATAATCCTAATAGCTCTACATTTGATCTTAATCAAACACAGGTTTTAGATGGGGGGCTTGTTCGAGTATTATCTTGGTATGACAATGAATGGGGTTTTTCCAATAGAATGTCTGACACAGCGGCAGTTGTGGCCAAAACGTTGTAGTCCAAGTCCAATAAATCCCAGGCCATATATAACCTGTTGTAGACAGGGGATGGTGACACTGCTACAAGGCGGACAACGAGTTTGTAATATGGCCGATTCCGGAGTTCTGTGATGAAAATAAACGGAAATGCAGTCCGAGTAGGCAATGTGATAGAACACAATAATCGTCTTTGGCTTACAGTAAAAACACAAGCTGTGAAACCAGGAAAAGGTGGCGCTTTTAACCAAGTAGAGTTAAAAGATCTCCGAAATGGAAGCAAATTGAACGAGCGATTTAGAGCTGATGAACAAGTAGAGAGGGTTCGACTAGAACAAACCAAGGCTCAGTTTTTATTTCGCGATGGAAGCATTCTTACCTTTATGGACTCCGAAACCTATGAACAAACAATGATTGACTTGTCGTTATTAGGAGATCAAGCGATATACCTACAGGACGGGATGGAAGTAATTATAGAAAGTTATGAGGATGAACCCTTGTCAGTTCTTTTGCCGGATACAGTGGCCTTTGAAGTAACGGAAGCAGATGCTGTAGTCAAAGGCCAAACAGCTTCTTCTTCATATAAACCGGCGGTTCTAGAAAATGGTGCGAAGATTATGGTCCCTCCACACATCGAACCTGGGACTCGGGTAGTAATAAAACCGGAAGATGGCACCTACGTAGAGCGTGCTAAAGATTAAATCGAAGTGATTGGATATACGGAGATGGCATGGCGACGCGGACGGCGATCATAAACGTCATGGCCAAAGCGTGCTATAAGGCCTCGCGCAATTTGCTTCGAGACTTTGGCGAAGTAGAACAACTCCAAACGTCGCGCAATGGCCCCGATAATTTTGTTATTACAGCTAGCAATGCGTCCGAAGGAAAATTAGTAGAAGAGCTATCATTTGCTAGACCCGAATACGGGATACTAACCAAGGGCGGTAAAAGTATAAAAAGCAACGATCCCAAGCAACGCCGTTGGATAATAGATCCTTTAAATGGTTCAAGGAACTTTCTGCATGGAATTCCTCATTGGGCGATTTCGATTGGTCTTCAAGAAGAATCCGAATTGGTAGCAGGAGTCATATATGATGCCACGCGAGATGAGCTCTTTTGGGCAGAGAAAGGGCTTGGAGCATACCTGAATGACACCCGTTTACGAGTGTCTGAAAGACGGGCACTAGCAGATTGTCTAATCTCTATTGGCGAGCAAACACCCCAAGCCAAAAAAGTGGTTCAAGAACATTTCATTACCGAAATCAACAATGTTGTCAGTGGAATCAGGTATTTAGGCGCTGATGCACTGGATCTTGCATATGTTGCAGCTGGACGCCTTGATGGCTTTTGGAAAAGTGATCTAAGTCCGTGGGAAATGGCTGCTGGAATAATCTTAATTAAGGAAGCGGGAGGATATGCAACCGATTCTAAGGGCGGCACAAAAATGATGGCGGAAGGTGCTGCATTGTGCGCAAATGCGCGTATACATCACCGAATATTCCAATTATTAAAAGTACAAAAAATATCCTGTTAATGAATTCAACAGGGTATTTTGATACTGTATAAGTTGAAGAAAGTAATGTGTTTCGTTAATCTTCAAAAGCAAGCATGTACACGTTGGGAGCCCATCATTATGAAAAAGAAAATACCAGGTTACATCCAAACAATAATATTAATTTTTGGATCAATCACGGGAACAACACTTTTTCAACTAGGTGCCGCTTCCAGCGATATAGTTACATTGGGTGGAGTATCCCAGCCGAGAGTGGAGGTGGATCTCAATATTCTCGAAGGACTTCCGAATTTAAATACATCGCCAAATTTTCTAATAGGCAACATGCGTCTCAATCCCGACGAAGCAAGTGAAAACCACAACCAGCCTGTAAAAAAGTTACAAGAGCTTCAATCAAATGAAGTAACAAAAGTGAATATGGCCCCTCTCAATGAAAAAAAATCTACGCTCGGAAAAGTTATTCTACCTCAAAAGCCAGCTTTCACAATTCCTGCGACACCAGGCTTCGAAAAATTAAAGAAAATTTCCTCATTCCAGCCACCGCCCAAACCGAACCTCGACGCCATTGGGAAAAACACGAAACGAACGGTAAAAGAAAAACCAAAACCGTCAATTGATAGCAAACAAGCCTCCACACAATCGAGAAATAAAATTCGAAGTGTCCCAAAATTAAAAAGCCAATCGAAAAAGGTTACAGCACGTCTGTTATTTGAGCCCGATAAAAAACGACTGGCCGCTGGAGAAAAACTAAAGCTCACAAAAATATATAACCTGATCGGGCGAGACAAAAGTAAACGCATCCAACTAATAGCATATGCTTCAGCCTCGGCCGGCAATCCCACCAAAGCACGCCGATTATCATTGACGAGAGCACTTGAGGTAAGACGTATTTTGATTGAAAAAGGCATATCGAGCCGCCAAATGGACGTGCGCGCCCTTGGAAATAGAAATGGAACTGGCGAACCCAACAGGGTAGATGTTATGATAACTGAGGAATAAAAGAGGTTAATAGAGTTAACGATACTCCTGAAAGCAATTTGCGAGGAAGCGCGTGACTAACCCGAACCACTACCTAATTCGAATTTTTCTCTTCATCATTGTGATTGCAATTTTAATAAGCATTCTAATAGTTCCAATTTACGATGCATTTATGGCAAATCCCGGGCTTAACGGATTCATCCTAGCAACATTCGTAATTGGAGCGGTATTCATAAGCCTAAAGGTAGCGTTACTGGGGCCCGAAGTTAAATGGATTACAACTTATCGGGTGGCATCTATCCGACGGGGCGCCGACCAACGACCGCCAAAATTATTAGCACCTATTGCAACAATGCTTGGAAGCCGACAGGATGGGAATATTAGCTTATCAGCAATGTCTTTGCGATCGCTCCTCGATAGTATTGATGCTCGCTTATCTGAATCACGAGATACTTCCCGCTATCTAATCGGGCTTTTAATATTCCTTGGATTACTTGGTACCTTTTGGGGATTACTAGAGACTGTCAGTGCCGTCAGTAAAGTCATAGGTGGGCTTTCTATAGAGAATGAAAATCTAGAGGACGCATTTTCTGGCCTAAAAACAGGGCTTTCTGCACCACTTTCGGGAATGGCTACAGCATTTAGTTCCTCTTTATTCGGACTGGCTGGTTCGCTGGCATTAGGTTTTTTGGATCTCCAACTTGGACAAGCTCAAAATCGGTTTTATAAAGATTTAGAAGAATGGCTTTCTGGACTAACAAAATTGAGCACAGGAGGAAGTACTTTTGGAGATGGAGAAACTTCCGCTAGTGCATATCAAGCTGCATTATTCGAACAAACAGCAGAAAGCCTCGATCGTCTCCAACGCGTAATTGTCCGTAATGAAGATGAGCGCCAAGAAGCTAACAAAAACTTGATACAAATTAATGAAAGTCTATCAGTTGTTATCGAAGAACTAAAAAATGGACATGCTACCATCGGGAGGTTAGCGGAAACTCAAACCAAATTGAACCCTTTACTATCAAGCCTCGCTAAAACACAAAAGTCAAATGAGCCAAACGATGCCAATAAGGTGCATCTAAAGAATATTGAAAAATATTTAGGGCAACTTCTCGAAGACATGCGATCCGGGAGAGATAAATCCATTGATGAGATACGACAAGAAATACGGCTCTTAGCTCGCACGATCGCGGCCTTGGCAGAAGACAATTGATACAGAGGGCTAAAACAACGTGACAACTTTCGCGCGTTACGACAGAACACGTGGCACCAACACCTGGCCTGGCTTCGTTGACGCCTTAGCCGCGTTGTTGATGGTAATCATTTTTGTTTTAATGATATTTATTGTCGCCCAATTTTATCTCACACAATTGCTTTCGGGACGCGACAAAGATCTCGCCCGATTGCAAGGACAGATACACGAACTCGGAGAATTACTGTCGCTAGAAAAAACCGCTAATTTAGAGTTACAGACAAATATCCAGCAGCTTACGCTCAGTCTAGAAAGCTCTACTTCAGAACGAGATGCTCTACGCAACAAAGTTGACGAATTAGTCCGCACAGGTGTTTTTCTTCAAAAGCAGCTAGATGCTGCTGCCGCCAGAGAGTCAGCGCTAAATACGCGAACAGATGAATTACAGCAAGACCTTACCTCAGCCAATGAAACCATTAATATAACCCAATCTGAACTCACTAGATCTTTGCAACAATTGCAAACTCTAAAAAAAGAGCTAATGGCGAAAACAAAGGAAAATGAGGCGTCTTCAGCTCAACTCGAACAGTCAAAATCCTTACGCAAACAACTGAAAGAAGATCTAGATGAAGCTCGCCATTTATTAAATGAGATAATTGTCAAATTATCTAAAGAAAAATTTAAGCTAGTAGCGGCCAAGGCTTTAAATACCCGTTTGAGAAGCGAGTATGGTGTCTCCAGTCGTCGCCTTAACGATCAAATTCTAGCGCTAAGGAGAGAAATAGCCACACTAAATGAGACCTTAAAAGAATCGGAGCGGCAGAACGAACTAAAAAATGTAAAGATAATAGATCTTGGTAGAAAGTTAAACCGAGCCTTAGCCTCAAAAGTGCAGGAGTTAGCACGCTTCAGATCCGAGTTTTTCGGAAAACTTAAAGATGTATTAAAAAATAGAAAAGATATACGAATAGTTGGCGATCGTTTCGTATTCCAATCTGAAGTACTTTTTGCTTCAGGAGCAGCCGATATTGGCTCAGTAGGCAAACTAGAATTAACAAAGTTCGCTAACACGCTCAACTCCATAGCTCCCGATATTCCCCAAAATATCGATTGGATTCTGCAAGTCGAGGGTCACACAGATCATATTCCAATTTATAATAATAAGTACCAGAGTAATTGGGATTTATCAGCAGCACGAGCAATTTCGGTGGTCGAATTTCTTGTAAAACGAGGCGTTAAACCTAGCCGCTTATCAGCGGCCGGCTATGGGGAATTTCAGCCACTTGATAACCGTCGTGATGAAATAAGTAACCGCCGTAATCGAAGGATCGAAATGAAACTCACTCAGCGTTAAAACAGCGTTTATCGCAAGCATTCACCATTTTGGCAGGACTTCAAAAAAGTAGCCAAAATAATCACTTATTACGTTAACTATTGTGCCGTTGCGGAAAAGACGTTATACACCCTTTCGAAAATCGCTAGTAGTAAACATATTCGCTTATCACGTGGAGAAGACTATGAAGCCGGACATTCATCCAGACTATCATATGATCAAGGTCGTAATGACTGATGGGACTGAATATGAAACCCGCTCAACTTGGGGGGCGGAAGGCGATGTCATGAGACTAGATATAGACCCTAAAACCCATCCAGCATGGACCGGCCAAAGGCGCATCATAGATAGCGGCGGACGAGTGGCCCAGTTTAACAAGCGATTTGCTGGGTTGAGCGTAAAGACATAATCTTTTAGTTTCAGAAGATCAAAAAAGGGACGCAGTCGCCCTTGAAAAACAAAATCTAGCTACAATATTTAGAGGGCAGGCGCTTCTTTGTAGGCCTGCTGTACTCAATCGGTCCGGCCATACTGGCGGATTTCAATAATGTCCACTTTGCTTTTAAAGGAGGTATAGGACAATGCACCGAATAGATTTTACTCCCGTATTTAGATCAACAGTTGGTTTTGATAGGATGGCACGTCTAGTTGACGCAGCATTTCAGGCATCCGAAGGGTCAAACCAACAAAGCTATCCACCCTACAACATAGAAAAAATTAGCGAGGATTCCTATCAAATAACGATGGCCATAGCCGGATTTTCCGAATCAGATATCGATATTATGTTGACGGAAAATAGTCTATCTATCAGTGGGAATGTCAAAAAGGATACAGGTGACCAGCAAAAAACCTATTTGCATCGAGGCATTGCTTCACGGTCGTTTGAGCGTCGTTTCGACCTTGCGGATCACATCATAGTTACTGGCGCGGAAATGGAGAACGGTCTACTTAACATCGACTTAATTCGCGAAATTCCGGAGGAAAAGAAGCCTCGAAAAATTAGTATCGGTTCCAGTCGACCAAAGCTTTCTACAAAGGCAGCATAAGCAATCTATTTTTTCACAAACGAGTGACCGGGCTCTTTGCCCGGTTGCTCTACCTTTTTTATTAATAAATCAAAATCATCCAGATCTAATCTTTCACACTCTTTGCAATCATTTAATAATGGATGATACGTCGAAATAAAACCGTGACTGCCCACTCTACCGCATCTCAGCGATTAAACCTTTTCATAATCATTTCGGTTCCAAAACCGGAGTTAAACTTCGATTTATGATGCTT
>CAYFGZ010000140.1:0-7884 GCA_964342575.1 uncultured Nisaea sp.
TTGTGGAGTTTCAGCCCCGAGGGCCCGAGGATGTTCCAGTTGCCGAACAGGCTTCTGACTTTGTGAACCAGGTTGTACTTAGCCAGGACAATGAAGGATTTTCCACATTCTACAATATCTTCCATGATTCCCTGGTCAAGAGAGTGGGAGTCGCCAAGGTTGACTGGGAGCGCCGTGAGGAAATAGAACACGAGGAGTATACAGGACTGGATGATATGTCCTTAGAGGCGTTAGTCTCGGACCCGGACATTGAGGCCACCTCAGTGGAGTCCTATCCGGACCCGTCTTATGTACCTCCTCCGCAGCCCACTCCGGAAGAGCTGGCTGCACAACAGAATGTCTCTCCCGGCGGATCGCCACAACCGCAGCAGCCGGAACCGCCGATGCTTCACGATGTTGTGATCCGCCGCATTCATTCCACTGGCAGAATAACCCTGGAGGCCCTGCCTCCCGAGGAGTTTATTATTGACAGGAAAGCCAAGGGCTTGGGAGATGATGAATTTACAATCTGTGGGCATCGCAGATATTTGACTGTCAGCGAACTCACCTCAATGGGGTATGACTATGAGGAAATGCTGGACCTGGCTTCGGAGGAAGATACATTCGGAACGAATACAGAGCTTTTGTCGCGAAACCCGGTGGGTAATTACGCAGATCGCCTGGACGCAGGAGATGCGTCTAAGAAGGTTCTTTATGTCGAGGCATATGCAAAGGTGGACTACTCTGGTTCAGGAATTGCGGGTCTCCGCAAATTTTGCTGCGCTGGTGATCACCATAAAGTTCTCCACCATTCGCCAGTCAATTCGGTCCCGTTCCAAATTTTTTCTGGAATATTGGAGCCGCATCTTTGGAAGGGGCACTCAGTCGCCGATCTGACAATGGACATCCAGAAGATAAAGTCTTCTGTGATGCGAAATATGCTGGACTCGCTCGCCAAGTCAATACATCCAGATACATGGATGGTAGAAGGTGCCGTTTCTCTGGACGATCTAAGTTCTAATCGGGTAGGAAAAATTGTGAGAACAAGGGCTCCTGGAATGATAGGCGAGCTCAATAAGTCTTTCAACGGGAAAGAGGGATTCCCGATGCTGGACTATCTCGACAATTTAAGGGAGGACCGCACCGGAATGAGCAAGGCAAGTATGGGCCTTGATCCTTCAGCTCTACAATCCACCACAAAGGCCGCAGTTTCGGCAACGGTTGCAGCTTCCCAGGCCCAGATCGAATTACTCTGCCGAGTGTTTGCAGAAACAGGCATGAAGCCTTTATTCAAGAAAATCTTGAAATTGTTGCACACTCACCAGGACAAGCCGAGGATGGTAAGGCTCCGCAATGAATGGGTCCAGGTTGATCCACAGACATGGAACCAAATGGATGTATCAGTGAATGTGGCGCTTGGTCTTGGAACCAATGAGGAGAGAATGCAAATGCTGGCTGGACTGGCAGCAAAACAGGAGAAGATATTAGAGACCCAGGGTCCTGAGAATCCCCTGGTCAATTTCCAGCAGTACCATCACACCCTGGCCAAGATGACTGAGCTCTCTGGATACAAGGATGTGATGAACTTCTGGACCGATCCAAAGACATACCAGGCTCCACCTCCGCCACCTCCGCCAGAGCCCACACCTGACGAAATTTTTGCACAGGCCCAGGCAGATAAAGCCCAGGCGGACATTGTAAGGGACCAGGAGCGCATAAAGTTGGAGAGAGAGAAGATGGTACGCGAGGATGACCTGAACAGGGACAAGCTTGATGCAGAGATTGCAATGAAGAAAGACGAGCTCGAGAGTAAGTACAATGTGGCAATTGACCAGACTGAGATAAGGGGTCAGATAGAGAAGGACCGCGAGAGGATAAAGCTGGAGCAGATGCAGGCCAACCAGGGTCAGATGGGACCGCCTCCTATGCCTCCGCAGGACATGAACCCTGAGCAGATTGGTCCGCCTCTGCCTGATTTTCCACCGGACCAGATGCCTAGCTGATGCCTGAGAGAAATTACAAGAAGGAGTACCGCGATTTTCATGGCAAGCCAAAGCAGATAAAGCTGCGCGGACAACGCAATAAGGCCAGGGCGGTACTTGGACTCCTGGCGGGTGATCCAAGGGAAGTGGATCACAAGAAGCCATTGAGTAAGGGTGGAAGCAACAAGCGCAATAATCTTAGAGCTGTAAGTAGGTCCACCAATAGAAAAAAGGCAGCTCGTGCCTGACCAGCCAGAAGAAGAGGAATGGGTGGAGGTCCAGGTTACTAAGCATATGTTTATAAGGGAGAGAAGAAATGAGAAAAAGTCGGAAGAAACCCTCGGAGGTGACAACCGAGGAGGAGAGAGTAAAGAAGGGTAATGCCGCAGACTCGGTATTATCCTCACCAGTTTTCCAGGAAGCATTTGAGCTCCTGGAGGACAAGTATATATCATCATGGATCACGAGTGGAATTGATGAAAGAGATAAGCGAGAGCAAAATTTTCTATCATTGCGAGCCCTCTCTGATATGAGACTCGAGTTAGAATCCATGATAAACAGTGGCAAGTTAGCTGCTAAAAATCTTTAACAGGGATTCACTTTAGTGAACAACCCGGAAAGGTAATATATGGCTGAAGCAATTGAAGGTGAAATGATCCCTAAAGCGGGGACATCACTGGATGAAGCTGCACAAGCTTGGGGAAAGGAATTGGCCTTAGAATCTGGTGAAGAACTAGAGGACGAAGATACCCAATCTGAAGACCCGGAGGTCCCCGAAGAAGAAGAAGAGGAGGACCTTGAAGAGGAAGAGCAGGAGGATGAATTAGAGGAAGATGAAGAAGACGAAGAGACAGAATCAAACGCCCAGACATTTAAGGTGCGTTCTGATGGCGAAGACCTTGAGGTCAGCCTGGATGAACTTATCTCCGGTTATTCTCGTCAATCATCTTTTACTAAGAAATCGCAGGCCCTGGCAGAGGAGCGCAAGGGTTTTGAAGAAGAGATGGCAGATGCCAGGGAGATCAGGGCTCAGGCTCTGAAAATTCTGGAGGACGCACAAACTGCTCAGACTCAAACGCCAGCGAAGGATGCTGAATACTGGCAAAATCTAAAAGACAGCGACCCCATGCAGTTCATGCTTGAGAGGGACGCGCTAAGAGAGGAGCAAATGCAGGCTTCATTGAGGCAGCAGCAGATAGAGACTCTGCGGGCCCAGGAGGATGCAGAAAAGAAAGCTCATCTCGAAAAATATGTAGATGATCAGCGGGAGACTCTTAAAGAGCTTATCCCGGAGTGGAATGACAAGAAGGTAGCCGAATCGGAAAAGAAACTCATTTTAGAGTACGGACTCAAGACTGGGTTTTCGCAAGCCGAGCTCGATGCAGCATATGACGCAAGGGCCGTGGCAACCATGAGAAAGGCCGCTCTATATGATCAGACAAAGGCGCGAAGAAAGGGGCTAAAGCCCGTTACCCGAACAGGAATGAAAGCTGGCTCAAAGTCTGGCGATCCCAGGACTATCAGCAATTCAAAGGCGCAGAAAAGATTGAAGAAATCAGGAAGCATCGATGATGCAGCCTCGGTCTTTTACAACATGATTCGTTCTAAATAAACTATTAACCTTAATAATATCAGGTACTTATGGGTCTAGTTTCCAACACTTTTGAGACGTACCAGGCTATAGGCAATCGTGAGGACCTCGCTAATACGATCTACAATATTTCGCCTAGCGATGTTCCCTTTATGTCGATGGCTGGACGGTCAAAAGCTAAGAATACACTTGTGGAGTGGCAAACGGATTCGCTCGCAAGTGCAGTTTCTACAAATGCACAGATCGAAGGTGATGAGTACGCCTTTGACGCTGTAACGCCAACCGTGAGGTTGTCTAACTATACTCAAATTTCTCGCAAGACCATAATTGTGTCTGGCTCACAGCAATCTGCAAATCATGCAGGAGTGTCGTCAGAGCTGGCATATGGTTTAGCTAAGAAATCGAAGGAATTAAAGCGCGATATGGAAACGTGCTTGACAAACAAAGTGGCCAAGGCCGCTGGAGCTTCAGGAACTGCCAGGAAACTTGGCGGACTTGAAACCTGGATTTCCTCCAACGTATCCCGTGGTTCTGGTGGATCAGGAGCAGGCGCTGGTGCAGCTCCTAGTGACGGGACTCAGCGCGATCTGACTGAGACCATGCTTAAAACTGTCATCCAGTCATGTTACTCGGCTGGTTCTGACAGTAATGTCGTAATGGTAGGCCCTCACAACAAGGGCGTGATCAGCGGATTTACCGGGCGTAGTTCAGCACGTCAGATGATTGGCGCAGCCAAGATTCAGGCAGCGGCTGACATGTACGCATCGGACTTTGGCGATTATAAAATTATCCCCTCGAGATTCTCGCGTGACAGGACTGCATTTGTTCTTGATCCGGATTTCTGGAGCGTTGCTTACTACCGTGACTTCCGCCAGGAAGAAGTGGCCAAAACTGGTGACGCAATTAAAAGGGCACTTTTGGTGGAATTCACCTTGGTGGCCAAAAACGAGGGTAGTTCGGGATTAGTAGCAGACCTGAACACTAGCTAATGAGCACTAAAGCTCTACTTGACTGGTCCCAGAATCGGACGGAGACGTTCCACTGGGACCAGCATGATAAGACATTTACGATTGAGGCAAACGAAGACTGCGAGCCTCTGATTAAACTGGCCAAGGATATGTCCGAGGTGCAGCCCTCCAAGGAGTGGAGACACGCGGCAGTAATCCCCCAGTTTATTCTTGACAAATCGATGAGGGAGAGATGGGACAAAAAGCAATGGAAGAAGTGGGCAAACGACTCACACAACAAAATGTTCAGGAGCTGGCCGGGACAACTTTAAAGGTTGCAGTAGTTATTCCGAGCTGCTCGGGAGTCTGGCCTGCAAAGTTTGGCGAGTCCCTGGCGAACATGGTAGCCCATTTCCAGGCTTCTGATTTTGAGGGAGAGAAAGAGATAAAGGTCTTCTCGTTTTGCGGGAGAGTAATGCCGGAGATAAGGCATCACTTAATCGGCCAGGCAATTGGATGGGAGGCAACCCATTTACTGATGTTACAGCCTGAGCTTGTGTTTCCTCCGGACTCGATCCATCAGCTCCTGGCAAGGGGAAGGGCAATAGTAGGAGTGAATTATTTAAAGGACATTGTCTCTGGAGAATATGCAGCATACCGCGAGGCAGGAACAGTTAAGCCTGACCCGGTAACTCCGGAAACAGAAGAGGTGTCCGGGATTGCACCAGGAATGATACTTTTTAATATGCCAGTTTTTGATGTCCTGGATATTCCATTCTTCACTCATAAACAGATTGGGGATACTCCGGGTTTCAGCGAGGACCATGTTGAATTTTTTAAACAAGTTGCAGAGAAAAAAATACCAGTGGTTGTGGATCACAAATTGTCCCAGGAAATTAAATCACTAATGCATGGAGAAATGTGGCATTAACAAATTACACTGACCTTAAATCATCGATTGCGGACTTTCTGAACCGCTCGGACTTAACTTCGGTGATCCCGGATTTCATAACAATGGCAGAGGCCGATATGAACCGTAGCCTCCGTACCAGGGAGATGAGCGTCAGGACCAGGTCGGTTATTAGTTCGCAGTACGTTAAACTGCCGGATGATTACCTGGGCATGAGAAACATTGAGCTCCTGACTGATCCCATTACTCCGCTTGAGTTCAAGAACCTTCACAACCTGGACATTCACCGTGCCTCTAATGCCACGGGTAAGCCTCTTTATTATTCTATCATGCAGAACAATATTGAGTTTGCCCCGGCCCCGGATGGTGACTACACCCTGGAGATTCTGTACTATCAGAAAATTCCGCCGCTGGCCACTTTTTCAACAAACCATATTTTAGATAATCATCCCGATGCATATCTTTATGGATCGTTATCTCACAGTGCACCCTATCTTCACTCTGATGAGAGAATAGGTGTATGGTCGGGGAAGTATCAGCAAGTCATTGAGCAGATTAAAACCTCAGACGACAAGGCGAAATTCGCAGGGACAACGCCGACAATTCAATTTCAATCATTTTAAAGGATTAACATGGCCGGATTTACAGATTACTTGGAAGACAAAGTGATGAATCACCTTTTCGGAGGTACAGCATACACTGCACCGACTACATGGTATGTCGGATTACTGACAGTCGCACCGACTGACTCAACCACAGGCACTGAGGTGTCCGGGGGGAGTTACGCGAGGCAGAGCATTTCCTGGACTGTTACAGGCTCAGGCACTGCATTGGCTGCCTCAAATGCCGCTATCACATTCCCCGCGGCCACGACCGATTGGGGGACCGTGATCGTAGCAGGAATTTATGATGCAGATGCTGGAGGTCAGCTTTGCGCATTTGAGACCCTGACCCAGTCAGACTTCTCAACTTCCAACCCGAAAACGATCAACAGTGGGGACATTTTTAAGATTGACTCAGGTAACCTTAAAATACAGCTTGACTGATGCTGGGTTACGGATCAGCAGACTTTTCCCAGGGGACTTATGGAAAGGGTGTCATGCAGGCATCAGCAAAGATGCCCGCAAGTGTCACTGTACAGTCTGCATCACTGGCAGAGTGGTCAGCAGCAGGATGGGTTAATGCAACGGCAGACCCCGGAGTTTTTGGAGGGCTTACGCTTGGGGCTTTCTCACAGATTACTGCAACCTCAGATATGATCGGGGTTGATCCTTCAGTCATCTGGGCGAGTTCTACAACTTATCTTACGACACCGAAGTTTACATTTGATGCCTCCGGAAAAATTGCCTGGGACTCTCAACTGGTTGGAGACACAACCTGGACATCAGAAATAGTGGATTAAAAATATGGCAAACACGACAAATTTCACAATAGCTAAAAGCACAGTAGGTGGAGCGAGGAATCAGTGGGGCGGGACCTTGAATTTGGCAATCGATAAGATCGATGAGCTCCTGGCCCTTGCTCTCCCGGTTGGAACAATTCAGATGTATGCAAAATCCACTGCACCGACCCAGACAACAAATGGAGGAATTTGGCTGGTCTGTGATGGTACAGCAGTATCCAGAACTGTAACGTATGATGCTTTATTTGCTGTTATTGGGACTACTTATGGAGTTGGTGATGGTTCAACAACCTTCAATATTCCGGACCTTCGGGCCCGTGTTCCGGTAGGTTATAACACTGACACGATTTCAGGCCGTTCCACAAGAGCGATGGCTGCTGGATCAGGAACAGAGACCCATACTCTTACCACGGGAGAACTTCCTGCACACCTCCACTCAATTACTGACCCTGGACATCCGCATAATACTACAGAGTCAAACCATGTACACTCTGGAACAACTGGAGGGCAGACACTGACAGTAGTTGACCCCGGACACGTTCACACATTTTCTCAAGGTGCAGAATGGTCAAGCGGTTCTGTTTATGATACTGCATTTGATGCAAACTCAGATAATGATGGGGTTAAGACAATTGATAGTGCAACTACTGGAATCAGTCTCTCTCCTAATCCTCACTCACATAGTTTTACCGCAGACGGTGCAAAGACAAACCTGACCATCGATAGTGCAACTACTGGAATCACTGCAACCAACAACTCCACAGGAGGAGGAGGTGCACACAATATTATGCAACCATACCAGGTTGTTAACTATATAATACTAGCCGCCCATCCGAGCTTTTAGATATGTCAACGATTAATTTTACAGTAACAGTATCATCAGGAAAATTTGTAATAGATGGTGCAACTGCACCCAAACTAACATTCCGTGATGGAGACACCTACGTTTTTGACCAAGCAGATTCCTCAAACTCTGGACACATACTTCAGTTCTCTGCAACTGCAAACAATTCGGGATCGAGTGAATACACAACTGGGGTAACTAAGAGTGGCACTCCTGGAACTGATGGCAA
>CAYFGZ010000141.1:0-7853 GCA_964342575.1 uncultured Nisaea sp.
TTTCAGCATCTACTACAGAAACAAATTATGGTTTATTTGAAATTACAAAAAATTATAAAGTACAAGCAGGTGAAGAATATATAAAATTTGATGTTAATCCTCTTGATTATTATGGAAGATTTTTAAGTGGCGCTGGTAATACAGTAAAAGTAACAATAGGTGGTAATGCAGGTTCACATGGAACAGCTGGAACATCGGGAACAACTGGAACATCGGGAACAACTGGAACATCGGGGACAACTGGAACGGATGGTTCAAGTGGAACAACTGGAACTTCTGGAACAACCGGAACGAGTGGAAATGATGGAGTAACTGCTGCTGGCTCATTTATATTTACTCATAGAACTGGTTCTGTTCCAGGTCAATGGGGTATGGGACATGGTAATTATGATTTACAAGCGCCATATGATGTTGGAACCTGGAATCATCTACAAGATTGGAAAAGATGGGATCAAGTTGAAGAACTTGTTGTCTCCAACCAAGCTATATCTGATCCTAATGGAGATCATGATGCAGTTTGGATAAGTCACCTTTTTAAACAAATAACTCCTGGAACACCAATAACAATTACAAGTGGTTCTCAAAACCAATATTGGGCTATATTCACCGCATCTCGTGTAAATAGCACATTTCCATTCCATGAAAATAATCAAACATATATTGAACTTGGATTTGTCGCCTCATCATCTGTAGGTAGTGGTAGAATACCACCCGCATTAGTTGGGTGGACTGGAGCAGATAAATCTTATGATTCTCAAATTAGTGTAACATTAGGAGCATTTGCAGGAACAAGTGGAACTACTGGAACAAGTGGAACTACTGGAACAAGTGGAACTACTGGAACAAGTGGAACATCTGGATCGAGTGGTAAAACTTCTATTACTACATTAACATATCATCTTTATGATGCTCAGGGTGGATTTGTCGGTCAAAACGGTGAATATGGATTTACTGATGATAGTGGTGATGATTTAGATGAGGCATCTCTTGGTGATGTGGGGAGAATATATCTATACAAAATTGATTCCGATTCTAAAAATCATCTAAATCTGTTTACTTATTATCGTAATAGTGTAACTTCTAATACTAAATTATTAATACAATATGAAAATGGTTCTTATTCTGGTGTTTGGGAAATAGATTCAGTTACAAATGATGGTGATACATATATATTCCATATAAATAATACAATAAGTACTTTTGGTAATACTCCAGCAGATCAAGCAGTTGGTGGGGCTTGGTTTTATTTTAGTGGATTTAGTGGAACGAGTGGAACAACTGGAACTTCTGGAACAACTGGAACATCTGGAACAACTGGAACATCGGGAACAAGTGGAACGGATGGTTCGAGTGGAACTGATGGTTCTTCTGGAACAAGTGGTTCAAGTGGAAGTTCTGGTTCAAGTGGAACAACTGGAACAAGTGGAACAACTGGAACTACTGGAACAAGTGGAACAACTGGAACATCGGGAACTTCTGGTGCCGATGGTTCATTCTATGGTTCTTCTGGAACAAGTGGAACAACTGGAACTTCTGGAACAACTGGAACTTCTGGAACAACTGGAACTGATGGTTCGAGTGGAACGACTGGAACGAGTGGAACAAGTGGTTCGAGTGGTTTAACTGCTGCTGAAAGTTTTTGGAGTGGTAAATTAGACGAAACCATAGAAAACATTGCTTTAGGTGAATGGACAGAAGATTTATTTAATGGGCAAACTTTTACTGAAGATTCACCTGCTAATTCAATAAAATATAAATCTTCAACTGGTAAGTGGGTATTTGAACTTGGTGGAAACTATAATATTAGTGCAAATTTAAGTGTTGAAGAATCAGGTGGTTCAGGGCTTGGGCAATATAAGGTAATGATTCAAAAATCTGGTTCGGGTGGAAATGGTATAACACATTGGACATCATCTTTATACGGGGTACATGGTCTTGTAGATCCATTAAACTACCCATTTGATATAATATCAGATTTTAATCCTGGTGATTATATAGAAATCTCAACTTATGGTAGTCAGGTATATCATATCATTAATGATTCTAGTGTATCGATACATCAAATTGGAGCTGGAACATCTGGAACAACTGGAACTTCTGGTATTGATGGTTCATTCTTAGGAACACATGGAACTTCTGGAACTTCTGGTATTGATGGTTCATTCTTAGGAACACATGGAACATCTGGAACAAGTGGAACTGATGGTTCAAGCGGAACAACTGGAACAAGTGGAACAACTGGAACAAGTGGAACTGATGGTTCAAGCGGAACAACTGGAACTTCTGGTTCAAGTGGAACAAGTGGTTCTTCTGGTATTATTGCTAATGCTCATTATATTCATGTAATTATGAATGAGAGTTGGGATGACGCGTCTGAAGACGATCCAACTAATATATTTGATAGAACAAAATTTCCTGGTGACAATATAAATCCTATAATCAATGAAAACTCTGGATTTGTATTTGATAATACAAATGGTGAATTTACTTTCCTAAATGCTGGAAAATACGCAATCAATCTTTCACTTATAGTTGCAGTTGAGAATGATAATGATGACGGTAATTGGCTTATTGATTACAAAATTAATGATACTACAGATTATCAATATGATTTTGGGTTTGCTGATCAAGGGAGTGCACAACCTGGAATTATAGTTAGTCATTATCATATCGTAGATGTTCAGGCCTTTGATAAATTAGAAATATGGTTTGATACAGATGCTGCCTATGATTATAAAATAAAGGAAGATTCTTCTGTATTTATACATTCTATTGGATCTGGAACATCTGGTTCTTCTGGTTCTTCAGGAACAACTGGAACTTCTGGTTCTTCTGGTAAGGATGGTTCATTCTTGGGAACTCATGGAACATCTGGTTCTTCTGGAACAAGTGGAAGAGATGGTATACAAGGAGTTATAGGTTCTTCAGGATTGACTGGTGCATCTGGTTCATCTGGAACTGATGGTTCGAGTGGTATTGATGGTTCATTCTTGGGAACTCATGGAACTTCTGGAACAACTGGAACATCAGGAACAAGTGGGTTGGCTGCGAGTATAAATAATTTATCTGGATTTATATCTGCTTCGGATACAGGCGGAACTCCTGGTGAAAGTGATGAATTTAGAGAAGGATATGATGTAGCTATTTTTGAATCTACTATTTGGCAAGCTAATACGGCAAACTTTTTCCATATAAGTTCATCTGTCGGTATAACTCATGACAAAACTACTGGTGAATTTTCTATTGCTCAATCTGGTTATTATAAAGTAGATGTATCGATTATTTCACAAGTACAGGGAGCCTCACCTGCTAATTCTCAAACTGATGAAGTATATATTTATAAGTTATTTAAAAATCCAACATTAATTGATATTTCTGGAATAGATGGTACTAATAATGGATTTAGTCCTACTGGTGAAATACTCAAAGAAACACAATATCAACATTGGCAGTTTTATGGGAGAGATGGGAATAACGATGGTGGCCCTAAAACCTTTTCTACTATAGCATATTTAAATACTGGCGATAAAATAGTTCCTTCTTGGAGGGGAACATCCGATTCAACAAACGGGCAGAAAGTTCTTGTAGATGGAACTGATATAAATATAACACAAGTTGGTGCTGGTTCGGCTGGAACATCTGGTTCTTCTGGTAAAGATGGTTCATTTATGGGAACACATGGAACAAGTGGAACAACTGGAACTTCTGGAACAACTGGAACTTCTGGAACAAGTGGATTAAATGCTGCTGGTATATGGAGATATAATAAGAGACATGATAGTTCTAATGTGGCTGTTGCTGGTAGGTATTGGCTTACAAAACTAGGTGGGCAGAATCCAGATGCCGATGATGATCCTTTATTATGGAGTAATATCGGTAGAATATATATCAGTGATCTTACTGCAGATAGTTATGATATTGGTCATTATATTGAAGATATACTCGAAGGAACTGCATTAACATTACAACGGGGTGCTGATTGGGCTATGTATTCCGCCTCACTTAACTGGAATTATTCTGATTACAAGGGGTTAAATCTTGGGTTCATGGTATCAAGTTCTGCAGACCATCCTTATGCACCACTTTGGGAATCTGGCGAAGATTTCTTTATTTCAACAGGAGCTTTCCCTGGAACATCGGGAACAACTGGAACAAGTGGAACTTCTGGAACTTCTGGTTCGAGTGGAACAACTGGAACTTCTGGTCAAGATGGTTCATTCTTGGGAACTCATGGAACTTCTGGAACGACTGGAACTTCTGGAACAACTGGAACTTCTGGAACAACTGGAACAGATGGTTCAAGTGGAACAACTGGAACAAGTGGAACAACTGGAACAAGTGGAACAAGTGGAACAGATGGTTCGTCTGGAACAGATGGTTCGTCTGGAACTGATGGTTCAAGTGGAACAACTGGAACAAGTGGAACTTCTGGTGTTGATGCTATAGGCGTATTCCCATATGATGATAGACAAGAGGATAATTCATTTGATGGCGCTGGAGAATATGGACTTTCAACAACCTTTACTGGATTTGGTGAAACTTATACCAATGAATTCGGAGCGGCTAAATATTTATTCGTTAATAGAGTAGATTCTAGAGGTGTTAATCACGAACATGAATATGTTCTATTAAGACCAAGTTCAAGTATTGCTATAGAAAGGGATAGTGATAATTTTGGACATTATATGATAGAAGAAGAGGTTAATACACAATCTCTTGATTTCGTTGTATTTACAGTTACTGCATCATATGCTAAAGGAATATCATTACCAAGCGCTGGGAATCAAGTTCTTTTTAAACTTGGAACTAATGTTGGTTCATCAGGAACAACTGGAACATCTGGAACAACTGGAACTGATGGTTCAAGTGGAACTGATGGTTCGAGTGGGATTGATGGTTCGAGTGGGATTGCTGGTTCAAGTGGAACAACTGGAACAAGTGGTTCAAGTGGTTCAAGTGGCTCAAGTGGAACAACTGGAACAAGTGGTTCAAGTGGCTCAAGTGGAACAACTGGAACAAGCGGCTCGAGTGGATCAAGTGGTACTACTGGGACATCTGGAACAACTGGAACTTCTGGTTTAGATGGTTCGTTCTATGGTTCTTCTGGAACAACTGGAACATCTGGTTCAAGTGGCTCAAGTGGTTCGAGTGGAACAACTGGAACATCTGGTTCAAGTGGTTCAAGTGGTTCAAGTGGAACAACTGGAACATCGGGAACAAGTGGTTCAAGTGGTTCAAGTGGAACAACTGGAACAAGTGGAACAACTGGGACAAGTGGAACAACTGGAACAAGTGGTTCAAGTGGTTCAAGTGGTTCAAGTGGAACAACTGGAACATCTGGAACGAGTGGTTCATCGGGAACAAGTGGAAGTTCTGGAACGAGTGGTGATGATTCAGAAGGAGTATTATCATATGATAAAAGAAAAACTACAGATCCTTTAACATCACAAGGTCAATATGCTTTAGTAGATAATTGGATTTCTGAAAATAATTTCGGTAATACTTGGACTAGTGATTTTGGTGCTGTAAATAGATTACTTTTTTATAAATTAAGCAATGATTCTTCAGTAAATAATATACCAAAATTCAAATCATTAAATTCAGGATCTAGATTAAGTATAATACGGGATGAAAGTAATTATGGAAATTATACTTTATCTGGTAGTAATCCAATTTATATATATAGTGATAATTCTACTGTATTATTATATGTAACTGCTTCTGATGCTATTGGAACTATAGGAACTTCTGATGGGTTAGATGTTGTAGTTAAATTAGGTGCTCCGGCTGGTATACATGGAACTCATGGAACATCAGGTTCAAGTGGAACAACTGGAATAGATGGTTCATTCTTGGGAACTCATGGAACATCGGGAACAACTGGAACATCGGGAACTTCTGGTTCAAGTGGTTCTAGTGGTTCGAGTGGAACAACTGGAACTTCTGGAACAACTGGAACGGATGGTTCTTCTGGAACTGATGGTTCAAGTGGAACAACTGGAACAAGTGGAACAACTGGGACAAGTGGAACGACTGGAACTTCTGGAACAAGTGGAATAGATGGTTCAAGTGGAACTTCTGGAACATCTGGTTCTTCTGGTATGGATGGTTCATTCTATGGTTCTTCTGGAACAAGTGGAACAAGTGGCTCAAGTGGAACAACTGGAACTTCTGGGACAACTGGAACGAGTGGAACAACTGGAACAAGTGGAACAACTGGAACGAGTGGAACTGATGGTTCAAGTGGAACGGCTGGATTAACTGCTGCTGGAACATTTATATATGATAAACGTGTTCAATCTGAATTCTGGTTTCTATCAGCTAGAGAAGGATCTTATGTATTAAGTTCTGATTCTGATGGAATAACTAATGTAGGTGATGAGGCTGCTTGGAGTGATGTTAAATCGGTATGGCTTTATGATTATGACTCTGCCAATAGTAATATTGAACAGATATGGGGGAATGTAACTCCTGGAACTTCATTAACAATTTATAGTAGTTCAAATGATTGGGCTATTTATACTTCATCTGCTCCAGATACTTCAAATAATGATTATGTTGGGTTAGGATTAAAATTTATTGCTTCATCTTCTGATGGGTATATAGTTCCTCCTGATTCTCTTGGTGTATTATCAACTAAAACTCATTTTTCATTAGGAACTTTCCCTGGAACATCTGGAACAACTGGAACATCTGGTTCAAGTGGTTCAAGTGGTTCTAGTGGTTCAAGTGGAACAACTGGAACTTCTGGAACAAGTGGAACAGATGGTTCAAGTGGAACAACTGGAACTTCTGGAACGAGTGGAACTGATGGTTCAAGTGGAACAACTGGAACAAGTGGAACAACTGGAACAAGTGGAACAAGTGGAACAGATGGTTCGTCTGGAACAGATGGTTCGTCTGGAACTGATGGTTCAAGTGGAACAACTGGAACAAGTGGAACTTCTGGTGTTGATGCTATAGGCGTATTCCCATATGATGATAGACAAGAGGATAATTCATTTGATGGCGCTGGAGAATATGGACTTTCAACAACCTTTACTGGATTTGGTGAAACTTATACCAATGAATTCGGAGCGGCTAAATATTTATTCGTTAATAGAGTAGATTCTAGAGGTGTTAATCACGAACATGAATATGTTCTATTAAGACCAAGTTCAAGTATTGCTATAGAAAGGGATAGTGATAATTTTGGACATTATATGATAGAAGAAGAGGTTAATACACAATCTCTTGATTTCGTTGTATTTACAGTTACTGCATCATATGCTAAAGGAATATCATTACCAAGCGCTGGGAATCAAGTTCTTTTTAAACTTGGAACTAATGTTGGTTCATCAGGAACAACTGGAACATCTGGAACAACTGGAACTGATGGTTCAAGTGGAACTGATGGTTCGAGTGGGATTGATGGTTCGAGTGGGATTGCTGGTTCAAGTGGAACAACTGGAACAAGTGGTTCAAGTGGTTCAAGTGGCTCAAGTGGAACAACTGGAACAAGTGGTTCAAGTGGCTCAAGTGGAACAACTGGAACAAGCGGCTCGAGTGGATCAAGTGGTACTACTGGGACATCTGGAACAACTGGAACTTCTGGTTTAGATGGTTCGTTCTATGGTTCTTCTGGAACAACTGGAACATCTGGTTCAAGTGGCTCAAGTGGTTCGAGTGGAACAACTGGAACATCTGGTTCAAGTGGTTCAAGTGGTTCAAGTGGAACAACTGGAACATCGGGAACAAGTGGTTCAAGTGGTTCAAGTGGAACAACTGGAACAAGTGGAACAACTGGGACAAGTGGAACAACTGGAACAAGTGGTTCAAGTGGTTCAAGTGGTTCAAGTGGAACAACTGGAACA
>CAYFGZ010000142.1:0-7842 GCA_964342575.1 uncultured Nisaea sp.
CCATTTCTTTTAACGGATCATCAAAATCTGAAATTACTTGCAGCCATCCCTTGCCCGTTTTTCCGACTGCCGCCCCAATTTCCATTAGCTCCTGTTCTGCTGCACCTAGAGTTGGGGTGTAGGCCCCAGCCACCGTTCTGTGGTTGATTGTACGACTGGTTGAAAAGCCAAACGCTCCAGACTCTATTGCCTGTGCCGCGAGCCGTGCCATCTCTTGTCTATCGGTTTGAGTAGCTTCTTCTCGAGATACACCTCTATCCCCCATAACGTAAACTCTTAAGGCGGCGTGAGGAACTTGGGTTACAACGTCCAGATCAAAACTTTTACTATTTAAAACGTCCAAATAATCTCCGAACGTTTCCCAGTTCCAGGGTAATCCCTCCGTCAAGACGGGTTCGGGAATATCTTCAACTCCCTCCATCAATTCGACCAGTTGATCGCGTTGGTGGGGTTTACAGGGGGCAAAACCTACGCCGCAATTGCCAATCATAACAGTTGTAACGCCGTTCCAAGAAGAGGGGGTAATGCGGTTAGACCAGGTTACTTGAGCATCATAGTGTGTATGAACGTCAATAAAACCTGGAGTTACAATACGTTCCTCTGCATCGATCTCTTCTTTTCCTATTTGGATATTGGTGCCGATTTCAGAAATTAGTCCGTTTGTTATGCCAATATCTGCTAGATAACTTTCCCCGCCAGTTCCATCGATAACATTACCGTTTCTAATGACAAGGTCCGGTTGGTGAGACATTTTTTCCCCTTATGATGACTCCTATCAAATGCATTTTGACGAATTTCGCGAGTATCTGCAAGTGATCGAGCTTTTTTGTTTTATTAAGGTCCCGACTTTGATAGGCAATGGTTGGGCAGCTGAACGGCCTGGCTTATCTGGGACAAAATGGCCGGGTCGATACTAAAAACGGCATTCGGGGCACCGGCGGCGGCCCATACAGTTTTGAACTCAAGGAGTTTAGGGTCAATGTAAGTAGGTAACTCAGAAAGGTGGCCGATGGGGGCGACCCCTCCAATAGCAAAACCCGTTTTTTGTCGAACTTGGTGTGGGGCAGCTTTTTGAACAACCTCTCCAAGAAACTTGGAAGTATTGGATAAATCAATCTTATTAGATCCAGAAATTAAAAATAGGATAAGCTCGCCATTACTTTGGATCTCGAATACAAGAGATTTTATTATTTGAGAAGGTTCGCAGCTGCACGCTAAAGCGGCTTCCACGGCAGTCCGCGTTGATTTTGGCATTTCCAAAATATCTATACTTAAACCGAGCTTGCTTGCGGTGTTTCTAACGCGTTCTAAGCTGTTTCTGTCAGTCACTTATTGAAAGCCTTTACTAATGTTCCTTAATTGAAACTCTCCAGTGAATACGGTTTTCTTCTGGGGGATAGTCGCCGGCTGCCTTATGAAGCAGACGACGATTGTCCCAAATCACCACATCACCGACTTTCCACTGGTGTATGTATTCCGTGTCGGCAACAAATAGGCGCTCAGATAACTCATCGATAATATCGTCACTTTCGGCCTGAGTTACGCCTGAAATAAACGTAATTTTTCCAGGATCAAAATATAATGATTTTCTTTTTGTCTCGGGATGCACCCGAGCTAAAGAATGGAAAGCTGGTTGTTTATCTCGGTCTTCATTGTTCAAAAGTTCCTGTTTTTTTTGCCTGCCACCATAAGTAAAAGCTCCTATTTTTCCGTCTATCCGTTTTTTTAAAAGGGGAGGCAGCATTTCGTAGGCACGATACATGCAGCAGAAATGAGTATTGCCTCCTTTTGATGGAACTTCTAATGCATATAGTTTGGTGGCTTTGAAAGGGTTTTTGTCATAAGCGCCATCGGTATGAAATCCGTCCGCTCCCCTTCGATAAATCGCATCGTTTAAAGTCCCGTCTTTGTTGAACTTGTTTTCGCCCAACACTGTTATTTTAGGATAGGACGGGTGTCGAGTTGATTTGGAGGGGTGGGGAATTATTGTTCCATATCGTTGGCTGTAATTTATGAAATCAGGAATTTCAAGTTTTTGATTTCTAACTACGGTCACTCCAAAATCAAGCCACGTGCTATAAACTCTATTAAAGTCTATTTTACTTATTTTTTTTACGTCTATTCCAGTTATCTCAGCGCCGATGTATTGGCCCATGGGTTTTATTTTAAGCATCTAGCTCTCCCAATAACCTAGATCCTCGGATCGTTAACTTGTAGAGGCGAAGTTTTTATTTGCTAGTCGATATCCAATAAATCAAAATTAAAACTTGTTTGTATAAAAATAATTATGGAATTAGTTTTTATTGTAGTAAACAACTGAAGGTATGAAATGTCTGCTTTTTATAAACCTGATTTGGAAACGGATGTAGATAGTCCATTTGTTAGAGATGAAAATGATAAATTGATAAGAAGATCCTATTGGTTAGATAAAAGCGATAAGTCTTTGATCTTAATAATGGTGAATGGAATAGGTGCTCAGCTTACGAATGAAGAAAAAAGGGCGCATTTGAATGATTTAAATAAAGCGCACTTGATTGACGAAATATGTACTCAAGAGGTACTGCCACCTGAAGATCAATAAGCCCTCTGCCATCTAACCCAGGCACGCATTACTTTACCGGTTGGCCACGGCCGCGAGAGGGTAAGCATTAGTTTTCCGTCTGGAAGGATTTTCACACCTCTAATTTGTTCTCCGCCTACCCAACTCGGGTTTAGAGCGAATTCTACCTTGGTTGTTAAGGTATCGTTGGAAAGATTCCATTTTCCTCCATAGGAGATATAGGTATCGAATGCCCTAAGTCGTTCTATGTCGGGTGCATCTGTGTGCCAGGCAGGATTCCCGGTAAGTCCTGGTCGATCTTTCCATGAAATAGCTGCATTCATCCATCCGTCCTTTGAAAGTATGAGTAGCCCTTGTGAACTCTCTCCGTATCTAGCCTTGGATAGCTGGGCATCGTGGGGATCGTCTGTGCCACGATCAACCAATAACCAGGTACCAACAATATCAGAATTCTTGACCATATTGATTTCCAAACCATTTTCTGGGAACACAGTTTGTTTGTTGTTGGGACCCTATACGGAAAAAATCTTTTTGTGAATGAATGAGAATAACAGAAAGAAAAAATTACATATAAACCATTAGTATTTGAGGTATTATTAAAGCCATATTTTAAATAAAATGCCGGTTATTAAATGTATGCTAGACTCTATGATTTTAATTAAGGTGACTAAAAATGCATAAGACGCTGGAGGGGATCTGCAGTTTTCTATTGTTTGGGTCGGGCGCCACCGGATTAATCATGATTTCGGTGCTAATTTCGGGTTATAAGATCGACAAATGGGTGATTTCACCACTAATATTATTGAGTGTATCTGCCATTGTTTTTATCCTTGCATGGGGCTGGTATAAAATACTACAGCGAAAATAGCCGTATCAGAAAGAAGGAGACAAAAAATCGCGACTAAGGATGATATAAAATTAGCCGTTTGCGATGTAGTTAATGAGTATATTGAAGCCCTAAATTCCAGAGATGTATCTGGGCTTTCTTTGAGCCTTCATTTCCCCCATATCCGGATTATGAATGACGGAAGTCGTCATGAATGGGCCACACCTTCTGAATATTTGGAAGAGTTTCTATCGCGGCTGGCTGCCGATGATTGGGGATCGACACGCTTGTTGACGCTAGAAACTAAGGTAATAAGCCCGCAAAAATGTCATACGTCTATAACTTTCGAACGTCTGCGAACAAACGGTTCCATAATCAGTATTTATCAATCATTGTATATTATAACTTGGAAAACTAATCGATGGGGAATACTCCTTGGATCAGGTACAGGTTAGAAGTTATACTACGCTTATATTAAAGGAAACGAATTGCACTGAATCGTGCAGAGAAACATGTTAGCACTTAGTTTTGTTGGTTCGTCTTTTTGAATTTGCATATTTCTTTATATGTAATATCCAACGCTAACTAGGGTCGAACAGTTTTATACTTGCTTATTTTGGAGATGAATTGAATCATAGTTTTACCGAACCATACCATTTGAAAGCCAAATGGAAATATTCATAAAGAATTTTCGCTCGACACTTTATGCTTCCATAATACGAAGGATGATTTACATCATTTTTCTCTGGTCTCCGATAATCATCATCCCTATTTTCGTGGTTCCTTTTTATATACTTTTGTGTGTTAAAAAAATTACGGGTCATTTGACTAGCCGCAGTTCTCTGGTCGCCTACAAGCTGATTTTTTGGCACCCGGGTTTTTAAGTTTCTGTCATACAAAAAAGTCATCTTCCTGGATTTTAAAATGGCAGACTTCCGACGACAAGCTCCGTTGAAAGCAACTGAAACGTGCAGAGGTTGGTGGTTTTGCATAATCCCAATTCTCCTTGAGTGTGTTTCGTTTTGATCGTTTAAATCGGTAGTTTCAATAAAGATAAAAATTAGTTAATCCCAACGTCCTTTTTGCAACTCTGGTTTGCGGAAAACGCATGTCGCTGTGAGATAATTAAAAATATATATAGCTAGCCTGTCGTGTGTAGTTTGCTAGACAAGGATCGGTAAAATCGCATGGATATAAAAATGATACACTTCTTGGCTTGGGACTATAGGATAGCGTAGGTTATACTATTGTGATTTAAATTTTTAAACGAGGACCGCTAATGGTAGCTTATTTGATTGTGCGCGCGGAGGTTGACCAGTCTGTGCGAGATAAATTCGATGTTTGGTATCAAAACGAACATCTTCCTGATGCGTTTAAAGAGTTTAAGGCGTTAACCGCAAAAAGAGGGTGGAGCTCCGTTGAGGATAACGTCCATATTGCTTTTTATGAATTTCCAGATGCGGAGACGGCAAATCGTATAGCTACTTCTGATACTATTAAAGAGTTTATTAAGGAGTTTGATCGTAACTGGGAAGGGAAAGTGACAAGGTCGAGAGATGTTGTCGAATTTTCTCAAATAATATGATTTTTACGCCAGTGTCGGGCATTCTGTTATCAAAAGCAAAATGGATACATGTATTGGACGATAAGGGATAAGGTGGTTAAACCTTCTCTAAACCTTTTAAATCGGAAACCCAAAATAACGCCGATTTACTCCAAGCTTGCCTTCTTGGCACGAGTCTCTCTCTTTGATCAATAGTACCGACACGTAATCCAAAGACACCCGCACTATCGTCAGCTGGTTTAGCATATATACGGGTTCCGCACACTGAACAAAATGCTAATGAACGTCGGGCTCCGCTATCAGCTATTTTTTCATAATAAGTTAAATTACCATCAAGAAGTCTGAAGCCTTCGCCGACAACCCCCACAACCACTCCATAGGCGGTACCCGAATTGATTTGACAGTCTGTGCAGTGGCAAACTGTAACTGTCTCTGGATCAATCTCGGCTGTATATTGGATTTGTTTACAAAAACATCCTCCTGTAATCTTCATAGTCTCCCTCCTGAATCAAAAGCCTAATCAAATTGAGCCTAAATATGTATTGTTTGAGTGTATACCTTTTTAGTTACTTAGGAAGTTCCTACTGAAAGTCCGTTTTAGTGACAGTCCGCAATATGTTTTAGTATTAGTAAACGAGGAGTTATCAAAATGTATATATACGCATTAGTGATGTTGGGTGCGGGCATTTGTGTGCCGGTTTTGGCGATTCTCAATGCGGGGCTGGGAAAAGAATTAGGGTCTCCGGCCGCCGCCTGTATGATTTTATGTATCGTAGCCTTATTTACCAGTGGAGTGGTATTATTAGTTACAGGGCCTCAGGCAATTTTGAAAATTGTGGATTGTAGTAAATTTCTATTTTTAGGCGGAATATTTTTTTCAATTTATATTTTGTCTATAACCTTTATAGCGCCCAAGTTTGGTCTGGGAAATGCTATTTTTTTCATTTTATTGGGACAGATGATAAGTGCTGGAATGATTGATCATTTCGGATTATTTGGTGCTATACACCAGCCTATCTCCCCTGTTCGTTTTGGTGGTATTTTAACTATGGCGGTCGGTGTTTGGTTGACTCAAAATCCAGGTAGTTGAAAAAATGCAGCATATCGCGAAAATTAATAATTTATTTTGGCTATTATTTGGAGAGGGAACGTTAAAAAGGGCTATTTTGACTTTGTTGTTTGTCGGAAGTATTTTAATTACCATAAATCATGGGGATACACTGCTGAAAGACGATTTCCCAGCTATTTGGAAGATCATTCTGACTTACATAGTTCCGTTTTTAGTAACAACGTGGGGAGCCGCAACAGTGAAATTTTCCAGGGATCGTGAATAGGCAGTGCAATAGTCCAGGTTTATAGCAAAATGCTGCTTCTGTTTTTAAAATGTAAAAGGAACAATAGGTAAGTTTGATGAATAGTAAGCAGGCCCCTTTTTGTAAGTACAGAATCGATCGCTCGCTGACGGAACTGAGCTATCAAACGGAAATTACGATCCGGCAATCTCCCCGTGTAAAAAACCGATTGGAAAAAATTATTGATAGACATCCTGGGGAGGCAGTCGAATTGGTAAGACGGTGGCTACGGGATGGAAATTCAACGAAATAGTTAACACTGCCTGAAAACGGTAGATAAAATTGAACCTAATGTGGGTGACTGTGCTAAGGTAATAGTATAATTTTATAGTTATCGGGTTTCTGCAAATACAACGGGAAACATTATAGCTATTTAGAGGAGGAGAGTGATATGTTGGTAGTTGTATCGCCTGCAAAGAAATTGAATATGCAGCCGATTGACGAGGTTGCAGCTAGCGAGCCTTTCTTTTCAAAAAACGTCTCAGAACTGGTTGGTTTTGCAAAAGAATTGAGCGTTGAAAAATTGCAAAAAACAATGGGATTGAGCCAAAATTTAGCTGAGCTGAATTTCGCTCGATTTGCCGCCTTTGGTACTCAGGAAAAAAAGCCGGCTATTCTGGCATTTAATGGTGACACTTACCAGGGGTTGAATGCGGAGTCGTTAAGCAAGCAAGATCTAGACTGGGCCCAAAATTATTTGAGAATATTATCTGGACTATATGGATTGCTTCGTCCACTCGATGCTATCGAACCCTATCGTTTGGAGATGGGCAGTAAGCTAGAAATAGGAGGAGAGAAATCACTTTACGGCTACTGGGGAAGTAAGCTAGCCGATGCTCTTAATGAACAAGCAGGTGAGAGCGGAACCAATCTTTTAGTCAACTGTGCTTCTCAGGAATATTTCAACGCTATTGATACTGACAGTTTGCAGTTAAACGTAATAACCCCAGTATTTTTAGAGACTAAAGGCAATAAAGCTAGGGTTATTAGCTTTTTTGCAAAAAAAGCACGGGGCATGATGGCCCGGTTTATTGTGCAAAATCGATTGACGAAAATGGATAGTTTGAAGAAATTTGAAGAGGGTGGATACAAGTTTGATCCGGATCAATCGGACGACGAAAAGTTGATCTTCTCGCGACCCCATCCAGCTAAGTAAAAAAGGACATAAGGATGGAGTTTGAAACATTAATGCGTACGCTGACAGGTGCCGTTTGCTCTGAAAATCCTGAAGCGGTATCGGATTGCTTCTGTGAAGACGGCATTTATCACGACGTGTTTTATGGTATTTTCAGAGGAAAAGAAAATATTCGGGATTTAATTAAAAATTACTTTTATAGAGATGGATGCAATTTTCAATGGGATATCCACGATCCAATTTCAAAGGGTGTCCTGGGATATTGTCGCTATATATTTAGTTTTGAGTCAAGATTGGAGGGCGCTGTCGGAAAAAGGACCGTGTTCGAAGGCGTCTCTGTTGTTCAATTTGACGGGCAAAGGCTCGACGTAGCTACCAGTTCTCCAAGCGCTGATCTTCCAACTA
>CAYFGZ010000143.1:0-7803 GCA_964342575.1 uncultured Nisaea sp.
GCGGGATATTTATCCGGCAACGGCTTATTAACGGCTATTACACTGGGATATATTTCCGGTCAATCGGCTGCGCGGTTAATTGGTGGAGATTATAAAAATATCGCGAAAAGTATGCCCCACCCTGAGGGTAGGGCGCTTTGATGGATCTTTTTTTCCTTTTAATCTGGTATAAATGTCGGAACCGGAGGGCCGTCAACTTCCTCGGTTTCTGAAAATTTAAGTCTTACTCTTTGTCCAATAGTTAGACTATCCAGGTCGCATTCTATTATGTTGGTCATCATAGTTGGTCCCTCATCGAGTGTAACATAGGCAATAGCAAAAGGTGGGTCGGCCCGTCGTAAAACACTCCACGAGTAAATCTCTCCTTTTCCAGATGATTGAACAAGGGTCACGTCCTGGCTTCCACAATGAGGACACATGCTGCGCGGGTAGTAATGTTTTTCGTTACAATCACTACAGCTCGCTATCATTAGTCGTCCCTCTTTTGCTGCATTCCAATAGTCCTCCGTATCAGGATCTGAAATAGGAGAAGGAAAAGATCGTTGTTGTGCAGTCATTCTTGTTTACTCCCTTTCCATAATTACTGTCGCGCTGCCATGCCGAGTGCCAAGTGATCCACCGGTACCGTGTGCCAAGGCGAGATTACAATTTTCCACCTGAACTTTTGGATGAGCTTCACCACGTAACTGCCGCACGGCTTCAATGACTTTGGTTAGCCCCCCTCGATTAGCAGGGTGATTATTGCAAAGCCCACCGCCGTCTGTATTAAACGGCAGTTTACCGGTCCCTGCTATCAGGTTTCCGTCTGAAACAAACCTTCCACCTTGACCTTTTTCACAGAAACCCAGGTCTTCGAGTTGCATCAGCACTGTGATAGTAAAGCTGTCGTAGATTGACGCGTATTTAATATCCGATGGCGTTACGTTTGCCTCATCAAATGCTAGGGGCCCCGACCATACGGCTCCCGAATAGGTTAGGTCTATTTTCCCTCCCATTTGATGTTTCGGTGCTTCCCCTGCGCCTAAAATTTTTACGGAGGGTCTATTAAGAGTTTTTGCAATCTCCGGAGAAGTAACTATGATTGCTCCGCCGCCGTCACTTATTACACAGCAATCCAGGCGATGAAGCGGGTCGGATATCATGGGTGAATTAATGACTTCGTCGACGGTGACAACATTGCGCAGCATTGCGTATTCGTTATATTGAGCATGGTGAGACGCGGCCACTTTAATCCAGGCTAATTGTTCGCTTGTTGTGCCGTATTCATACATGTGTCGCTGGGCACACATTGCGTACATATTGACTACAGTTGGACCAAATGGAAATTCAAAGGCCACATCGGGTGCAGACGAACCATAGTTTCGGGGGGCGGTTCCCGTGGCCATTCCCTCGGCCCGTGGCCTACCTGCGAGAGTAATAAGTGCGACGGAACACTTTCCCATAGCAATTGCTTCTGCGGCATGACCTACGTGCAGAACATAAGAGGACCCGCCTGTCTCTGTGGCGTCAATGTGTTTAAGTTTTAAACCCATATAATCTATTAAAGAAAGAGGTCCAAGACCTGGTGCATCTCCTGCACAAAAATAACCATCGACATCATCTTTAGTGAGGCCGGCATCGGCGAGTGCCCCGAGGGCAGACTCCGCGTGGAGTTGTGCGAGTGATTTATCGATGGCTTTGCGAGTTGGGTGCTCGTAAACGCCCGCTATGTAAGCTTTTCCATTTATACTCATAGGTTTAAGGCTCCTTTTTTGATGACACTGTTCTACTACTCCAAGAGGTATCTTTTCTACCTTTGGAACAACAAAATTTATCGGTGATCTGATTAGTTGATCCGGGATGCCTCCCTCAATTTCAATAATTTGAATTCAAAGGAACCCTGCCCAGAATAAAAGTTCTTTTTTCTCCGGGAATTTTATCCTTTGTCGTTCTGTTAATATTCCATTCGTACTGACATGATAGATGATCAGACTTAAGGGTAAATTTTCTGCAACGCCAGCAGAATTAATCTTTGTAGCTGCTTCCGAGTTGGCAGCAACCAGCATTTTGCCAGATGCATGAATTGAGAAGGTTCGTGGCAGAGACCCTTGGGTGTCGATATGTTGAATGGGAGTCGGTTCTCCCGTCCTGTGATCAATCTTAAAAACAGCTATATTATCTTCTCCTGATGGAATTACTGAACCAACCATTGTTTCAATTCTGCCATATGTCCTGTTTGAGACGTAGACAAAATTTCCAGAAGCGGCCACACGTATAGCGGATGATGCTTGTCTAGCCCCGAGGTTTACTTTGCGCGATAGCGTGGAAACTCTATATAAGGGGGTCTCACTCAATTGACCGTTACCTATATAAAAGACATGAATTTCGTTTTGTCGTTCTACTGTGAGATAGAGCCATTTCGCGTTAGGATGGAAATCCAGATGGCGGGCTCCAAATCCAAACCCGCCTTCAGGCTTGATACTTTTTACAAGGGTTAGCTCTCCGTCGTGGTAGTCAAAAACCTGGAGTGAACCTGGTTGTTCGTCTGCGATTTCACTGGCATCATAGCCTCGACAAACTAATATTACGCTTTTCCCATCTGGCATAACCATAACTTGGTGACCAAATATACCGGTGTCAGAGGAGACATTTGTTGACGTCTGTGATCCAACACTGCCATCCGTGTTAAGCTTGTGTACTATCAATGCACTTGGGTTATTGCAGGCAACCAGAAGATGGGTGCCGGTTTTATCAGTACATAAATGCAAAGGACGAAATGGCACCGCCTGGGGGGCACCAAGCAGCCTGACAGCACCGCTCGAACCATCTATTTCGCAAGCTTGAATCTCATGTTTTTCTCCTGCTGTACCCGGACCGCCATCACTCAGGGCTAGATAGATAGTTCTCTTGTCTGAATGAGGCCAGATGTATTGGATATTTAGATCAAACTTAATAGACCCTCTGTCGACCAGCGCACAAGATTTTAGGCGAGGTTCAAAACAAATCAGTTTTGGACCTATTGCGGCATATAGATATTGTTGCATTAACAATACTTCTTACTCAAATTCATGCGGTTTAATTTCCTTTATTTATAACACTTAACCTTAAAACAAAATTTTAAGAATTTGAAAATGATTTGTTTAAACGTGTACGGAATTATATTTTGTTAGTGTGTTACCGTTCAACCCCTTCGATACTGGATTATGTAGTTACTATTTAAGGGCTTTTAGTTTAAACAAACCAGACAGGTGACTGGAAAATCGGATTGAGTGGCTCTATTGTTATAGTGTGAAAACAAATGACGAACTAAATATATCACATGAGATAGTTAGACCCCGGTGCCTGTCCAAGGGATGAGGGAACTCAATCTTTAACTGTGGCAGTTCGCGCGCTAGCCATGCGTGATATTACTCCTACGAATGCCGCTAAGTTTGTTGCCAAAGAAACTACAGTTGGGTCGTTAAATGGTATTGTTTTTGCGCTTATTGCTGGTGGAATAAGCTGGTTGTGGTTCGGTGATCGACGGATCGCAATCATTTGGCGACAGCGATGATTATAAATTTGATTGTAGCTGGCTTCTTTGGGACCATGATTCCTGTAGCGCTTGATCGGTTAAACCTTGATACAGCGATAGCATCTTCCGTTTTTGTTACTAGAGTTACCGATGTTATTGGTTTTTTTGCTTTCCTGGGAATGGCTGCTTATTTTTTAATGTGATTTATTTTGTTCTTGTATAGTGTTTAAAATTAAATCCGTGCTACTATTAATGCCTTGCTAAGTTAGCAGTGCTATCCCATGGTTTGTTGAATCAATAGTTAACGAGGTACCTTAAATTAGAGAAAGTTGTACGATATGCCTGATCAGATGATTTCCAATTCTCAGATAATTAGTGCGTATAGAGAGAAAACTCCGGGGTCAGAAAAGTTATCTAAAGAGGCCAGTAGCGTTCTTCCCAGCGGAATAGCGCACGACTCCCGTTATCTTAAGCCATACGCGCTTTATATTGAAAAAGCTATGGGCCCCCATAAATGGGATATTGATGGGAATCGTTACGTGGATTATTTCGGGGGTCATGGAGCATTGCTACTAGGGCATTGCCACCCTGAAGTAACAGGGGCGGTTCAAGCCGCATTAGCCGCGGGAACCCAGTTTGGGGCTAACCACCCAAGAGAGGTGGAGTGGGCTAATCAAGTTATAAAGATGGTGCCGTCTGTGGAACGTATTCGTTTTACTTCCTCTGGTACTGAGGCGACACTCATGGCGCTAAGGCTATCTCGTTCGTTTACTGGTAGAAATAAGTTTATACGCTTCAAGACTCATTTTCACGGCTGGCACGATCATATGACAGCTGGTTATGCCAGCCATTTTGATGGAAGTGCAACGGTTGGTGTTTTAGACGATATAGCGAGCAATGTTATTTTAGTTTCGCCTCAGGATATCGCTGAAATCCAGTCGGTGATTGCAAGCAGTGACGATATAGCCGCTGTAATAGTAGAGCCCACTGGATCTTCGTTTGGAATGGTGCCGATGAACCAAGAGTTTTTGAGTGCTGTTCGGGAAATGACTAGTAAAAAAAATATTCTGCTTATTTTTGATGAAGTTGTAACCGGCTTTCGGTGCGCTCCAGGAGGGGCGCAGGAGGCCTATGATATTACACCCGACCTTACAACAATGGCGAAGATTTTAGCGGGTGGGTTACCGGGTGGTGCCGTTGGTGGACGAACAGAGATAATGGATGAGTTAGATTTTGAGAAAACAGCTGAGCTTGGTCGAGAGAAGATTGTTCATCCGGGAACTTTTAATGCAAACCCGGTGTCGGCTACTGCCGGTATTACAGCTTTAAAGATCATTGAAGCGACGGACGCATGTGAAAAGGCAAACCAGTCGGCGTCATGGCTGAGAAATCGTTTTAATGAAATTTTAGAAAATGCCGATATTCCATGGGCAGCCTATGGTACGTTTTCTGGTGTGCATATTTTTACGAATAAAAAAGGTATACCCTTGAAGCCATCTAATTTTGAGGCAAGTAGTGTTGCTTTCGGAGATTTAAAAGATAAGGACTCTCAGGTGGTCACTAAACTTCGATTAGCTATGGCTGTAAAGGGCGTAGACTTCAACAATTCGCCGGGTGCCCAATTATCTGCAACGCATTCGCAAGAGGATTTGGAATTCACAGCTGATGCCTTCGCTGAAGCTCTCAACATGCTTAGAAAAGATGGTGAAATCTGATAAACTATTTTTATATCTTCTTGTTAAAGTCCATAACTCCATATTTTCCAAGATGTTTAAACTGTTTTGCTCCACCGCCGTTGCGAATTACTGAAGCTAGTTCAGCTGGGGCTTCCGCTATAAATCCAGCTGCTTTATGGATCCCGTACAGATTTAAGATAGGGGAAAGTGGCGTGCTCGGCCCAATTAAACTCACATGTGCACCATTGGCTAGGTCCAAAATCCCTTGCAGGCTGCCATTAACCCAACTGGAAGCTGTTATTATAAGATAATCGCATCCAGGAATAAGTTCTTTTGCTTTGCTGGCCGGAAAGTCGTTTGGACCCGGGTTCATCTCAAGTACAATTGCGTTCGGAAGTTTCTTATCTAAGCCCGGGAAGCGGCCTATTACCACCACATGATCTTTATCCTCTGACGAAATGTCCAGCCCATTTTCGAGCGGTAGCTGGAGTGAATGTTTATTAATCAATGAGTTTATGGTAGCGCATCCTATAGCTCGCTCATACGGATTTATGGATTTGCTCAATTCAATGATTTTGTTGGTAGCTTGTCCCAAAAATCTAGTTTCTTTTGGCTTGGCATTGATAGATTGCCTTTCCTTTGGTGGGCTTGTTGCTAGTCCCGTTCCACATTTTGTTCCAACCAATGTCCAATATTTCCCAATAACTAATTGTTGTATGACGGTATTGGGCAAAATTTTCTTAAACTCGTTAAAACCAGTAGGTGTATTATGAACTAACGTCATTTCAAGTCACCTTTGAAATTGTATTATCGCCATTCCAAAAACAACCAAACCGGCTCCAAATAATTTTCCGAGCGTAATCGGATGTTTTTGGAACCCAATTACGCCAAAATGATCTAGTAAAAGCGAGGCTGTAACTATCCCAAGAATAGTTACTGAGACATAAGCAGCTGCACCCATTTTAGGCGCAAAATTAAGTGCTCCAAATACGGCAAAGGCCCCTATCAAGCCGCCGCACCAAACCCACCAGGGAGCATCTATTATAGATTTAAGAGGTGGTAATTTTACGCGAAGTAGGAGCATTACAATAAGAATGGAAAGCGTTGCAACCATGGTATTTGTTATAGCACCTAGTAAAGGGTGACCGAGTGTTTTGGCAAGTATACTGTTTATTCCTGCTTGCACAGGTCCGCCACAACCAATTAGCAACGCTATAAAAAAATATCCTAAATAGGTCACAGACATACCTTGGCTCCAGTTTATATAGCTATACAAGAAATAATCCCAAAACTACTTCGCCTTAGTGGTTTAGACGGCCTTTTCAAGTTGCGCTGCGCTAAATTTTAATTCAGGAATTTTTCCAAATGGGTCTAGTGCTGGGTTTGTTAAAAAGTTAACTGCTGCTTCTGCGTAGCAGAATGGGACAAATATTACACCTTGTGGTACGTCAGAATCGCTTCTGGCTGCCAATTCTATACGGCCACGTCGTGTTGTAATTTCGATCTGCTCACCCGGTCTAATCGCTCGCTCTGCCAAGTCAGACGGATTGATGTGGGCAAAGGGTTCTGGTTCGATAGCATCTAGAACAGTGGCTCTCCGTGTCATCGATCCGGTGTGCCAATGTTCTAGGACTCTCCCAGTAGTAAGTACGAGTGGAAACTCAGAATCTGGAATTTCGTCAGGTGGAAGGATATCGCATGGCACAAGTTTTCCTCTTCCCGTTGACGTAGGGTAGCCTTCCGAAAATATGACGCCTTGACCCTCTGATGTTTCGTCGGAACAGGGGTATGTCACGGCACTTTCACGTTCCAATCGATCCCAAGTGATACCTGTCAGAGATGGCATAATTTCCCGCATTTCGGAGAAGATATCTTTTGGAGTAGAATAACGCCATGGTAATCCCATTCGCCGGGCAATTTCTTGAATGATCCACCAATCTTGTCGGGCTTCGCCAGGAGCAGGGATAGCTTTTCTTCCCATTTGAACGCGACGATCAGTATTTGTAAAGGTTCCGTCCTTTTCGGGAAAAGCAGTCGCTGGAAGAATAACATCAGCAAACGTAGCTGTCTCAGTCAGGAAGATATCCTGCACAACCAGATGTTCAAGGCGTGATAATGCTTCGCGCGTATGACTTTGATCAGGATCGGACATCGCTGGATTTTCACCCATGATATATGCACCCTTAATCCGTCTGTGGTACATGGCATCCGTTATTTCTACAACCGTAAGACCTTTTTCGTGGTCTAGTTTAGTATTCCAAAATTCTTCCCAGCGGTTGATCTGTCCTGGGTCAACTACAGGCTTATAGTCTGGATAAAACATGGGGATTAGGCCAGCATCGGAGGCTCCCTGAACATTGTTTTGGCCCCTTAGAGGATGTAGACCAGTACCTGAACGACCAACATGTCCGCAAATTAGGGCGAGCGAAATAAGGCAACGCGCATTATCTGTACCATGGGTATGCTGAGATATACCCATGCCCCAGAAAATTATTGCGGTTTCAGCCTTTGCGTATATTCGAGCTATCTCACGAATTCGATCTGCGCCTATACCACATATGGGAGCCATTCTCTCGGGTGTAAACTTAGCCGTACGCAACTGTAATTCTTCAAACCCTTCAGTAAATCCATCAA
>CAYFGZ010000144.1:0-7791 GCA_964342575.1 uncultured Nisaea sp.
GATCTCCCCTTTTAAATAATTTTTGTTCATATGCTAATGCAAGAGCTACTGAAATAGAATTGTATGAAGGTTTAGAAGCTACAAGCCAGAACTGTTGGCCTAGCGTCAATTTTGATGTAGGTGCTGTAAACAATTTTTTCTCCCCTATTATACCAGCGGGTTTTTATTATAAAACATTCATGTGGCCACGAAGTTGGTGGATGAAATACGAACATTGGATCAGACGAGCCGCTGGCCTAGGAAAGGCTCCCGGTGGTCGCGACCCAGATAAATACGAAAAGATCCACGCGCATTGCGATGTACTAATCGTTGGAGCTGGTCCCGCTGGTATAGCTGCGGCACTGTCTGCGGGCAAGACAGGGGCTCGAATTATATTAGCAGACGAGCAAAGCGTATTTGGGGGCAGCCTCAATTCAAATAGCGACTGCCAGATTGATGGTCAACCCGCTAAAACATGGGGGAAACGCAGTATACAAACTCTAGAAACTATGCCTGAAGTAACCTTGTTATCCAAAACCACCGTTACAGGTTATTACGAACAAAATTATCTAACAGCATTGGAGAATGTTACCGCCAGCCCCACAAAACAGGTCGCCCAAATTCTCCGTCAACGCCTGTGGAAAATTCGAGCCCAACAGGTAATTCTCGCCACAGGGGCTATAGAACGACCTCTGGTATTTAGAGACAACGATCGACCAGGTGTAATGCTATCTTCGGCCTTTCGAACCTATATTAACAAATACGGTGTTACTCCAGGCCAAAATTCTTTGATTTTTACGAATAACGATGACGCTTACAGAACCGCTATCGCATTACAAAAAAATAATGTGAAGGTAGTCGGCATCGTTGACGTCCGAGAATCGCCAGAAGGAAAGCTGTATAGGCAGGCCGATGATTTAAAAATCCCTATTTTCCCGGGCCACGCCGTAGTAAAAACGAAGGGGCACCTGAGAATTCGTTCAGCTGAAATCATGAAACTTACTTCTAACGGTAGAGGAGTTACAGGGCCCGGGAGACTGTTACAGTGCGACTCGATGGCCATATCAGGTGGTTGGAATCCAGCTATTCACTTATTCTCCCAAAGTGGCGGCAAAGTAAAGTGGGACGAAGAAATCAATAGCTTCATACCAGACTCATCACCTCAAAACGTAACATCGGTTGGTTCATGTGCAGGAAAAATAACTTTGATCGACTGTGTCAGAGATGGATTGAAAGCCGGTATCGATGCAGCAAGAGCTACCAATAATAAAGGTAGACCCCCAGCGCTACCCGCTGTAATTGAACCCGCTCAAACTACTGAAAGATTATTGTTACCAATTCCCGGGAAAAAACCCACTGAAGAAAATGGGAAAGTTTTTGTTGATTTTCAAAACGATGTCACTTTGGCTGACATACATTTAGCGTCCCGCGAGGGGTACAATTCCATAGAACACCTTAAGCGCTATACCACTGTTGGAATGGGAACAGACCAAGGAAAAACCTCTAATATTAATGCCTTGATATTATTGGGGGGAGTGCTTGGTCGCGATTCCCCAGCTACTGGGCATACAACTTTCAGACCACCTTATACTCCCGCTACTCTCGGCGCCTATGCCGGTCGCAATGTTGGTTCTCTTTTTTCTCCAGTGCGAACCACTGCAATACATGCATGGCATAAAAAAGCTGGCGCAAAGTTTGAACACGTAGGGCAATGGATGCGGGCATGGTACTACCCTAATGGGACCGAAACCATGAAACAAGCTGTTGATCGGGAAGTCCATGCAGCGCGAACAACAATTGGCCTTTTGGATGCCTCCACTCTTGGAAAAATTGACATTCAGGGGCCGGATTCAGCCGAATTTTTAAATCGAGTCTACACTAATTCATGGCTCAAATTAGCCCCCGGTAAATCGCGTTACGGACTAATGTTGAAGGAAGATGGGATGATTTTTGATGATGGCGTAACTACTTGCCTAGCACCAGATCATTTTCATATGACTACAACAACCGGTGGAGCGGCAAATGTTCTGGAATGGCTCGAAGAATGGTTACAGACTGAGTGGCCTCACCTGCAAGTTTATCTTACTTCGGTCACAGAGCAATGGGCTGTTGCGGCCATTTGTGGCCCACGGTGCAGGCAACTTTTAAAAGAATTATGCTCGGATGTTGATTTATCTGAGGAGGCTTTTCCGTTTATGGAATATAGGGAAGGGACAGTAGCCGGAATCAAAGCTCGGATATATAGAATTTCATTCACAGGGGAGACAAGTTTCGAGATAAATGTATCCCGTCGCCATGGGTCTGCTCTTTGGAGTGCACTTATTGACGCAGGGCAAAAATATGATCTTTGCCCCTATGGCACGGAGGCAATGCATGTTTTACGGGCGGAGAAGGGCTTCATAATTGTCGGACAGGAAACTGATGGGACGGTTACCCCCCTGGATTTAGGAATGGAATGGCTGATTTCCAAAAAGAAACCCGATTTCATTGGAAAGAGGGGGCTCTCGAGATCGGACATAGTAAAACCTGATCGGAAGCAGCTTGTTGGCCTACTGACGGAAGATGCAAATGAAGTTCTTCCTGAAGGCTCGCAAATTGTAGAAAACATTCAACCCGCCCCACCCATGCAAATGATCGGCCACGTGACTTCGAGTTACCACAGCCCAAACTGTCAACGATCGATTGCTATGGCATTAATAAAAGGTGGCCGAAAACGGATGGGCCAAACAGTCCATATACCACTGAGGGATAAAGTTTTGCGAGCCATAATAACCAAACCCATTTTCTTGGATAAAGAAAGTGTTAAAGAAAATGGATAATTCACACTCCAACCCTACCCCTCTACTAAGTGTCAGTCCATTGGAGGAAGAAGGTATAGTGCGGCGGGGGCCAGCTAATGCTACAATTGTTTACAAAGAATGGCGACACGCGGGAAAGCTGATTTTACGAGGAACAATTAGCGACAAAAAATTTGCAATGGCTACTCAGAAGCTCTTTTCCCACGGGCTTCCAACGACCCCTAATTCATTCAAACTAGAGCGGGACGCCACTGTACTGTGGCTTGGCCCGGATGAATGGCTATTAATAACAAACTGTGATCAAGAAGCCATATTGAAAAAAAAGCTCGAGAAAGCGTTGTCAGGAACTCACAGCGCGTTAATCGATGTATCTGACAACTCAACAATCATACAAATAAGTGGCGAAAATGCGCGCCGAGTGATTATGAAAGGGTGCTCCGTAGATGTACATCCCAGAGTATTTGGCCCAGGCTGTTGTGTTCAAACAAATCTAGCACAAGCCAACGTAATTTTTTGGCTGGAAGACGAGAAACCTTCGTATAATATTCTAGTGCGAGCAAGCTTTGCTAACTATTTGTGGAACTGGTTACTGGATGCTGCGTCTGAATTTAGTTTTCGTATAGAAATTTAATAAGCAGCAACTAATCGTAATGTTGGACGATATTAATAATACGGAAGAGAACCAAATTCATATCCGGCACGCTTATCTTGAAGAATACGAAGCGGCGGTATCCGTTTCCCTTCAATCCTGCCAACAAAGCAAAGGGATTGAAACGTCAGTCTCTCGGAAGACCACCGCCCAGTGGATTCGAGATGCCACGAGCCTCAAATATGGCGGTGAACTACTGGTCGCAACCAATCATATCGGAATAGTTGGGGCAACAGTTTATCATACACCCAATTCTATGCCAGCCGAAGTCGTGCCAAGAAATTGGGCATCGATGAGTATATTAACTGTGCTCCCTGACTTCCGTAATAACGGAATCGGAAAACGCTTGTGCACAAATTGCATCGATCTAGCCAGAATAGATCAAGCAAAATACTTGGGGGTTGCAGTTAGTCCGGAAATGGTTGATGCAATCCTATTTTTCGAGGCACTTGGTTTTGTGAAAACAAAATATCAAAAACTTTTACGACAAAAACAATATTTTCAATATCGCTTCAGTGTTAGAAAAAGAATTGTCACTCCTTGTCAAAAGAAATCCTGCTCTGCTTGCAGATAATTTATATGTTGGAATCAGGGAAACTTGACTTCCTTGTCTCTATATAATCTCTAATGGATTCATCAACTCCAGGATCTATAGCAGGCGCCTCATATTCGCCTAGCCTTACTTTTACAATATTGGATGCTCTAGTTTCAGCGCTCTTACTTCCTTCCGATTGCCATTGTTCAAAGGTTCCATTGTCAGCGATTAATGAACGAAAAAAAGCGTTTTCAAAATTTTCCTGAGTGTGTCCACATCCCAGAAAATGAGCTCCCGGGCCTACTTCTCTTATCGCAGATAAAGCTTGTCCGTTTTCGGATAAATCTATGCCTTTTAAAAGTGTTTGCATCATTGAGAGCTGATCAGAATCCATAATGAATTTCTCATACGAAGTAACCAGGCCACCTTCTAACCATCCCGCGGCATGCAGTACAAAATTTACACCAGCCATCACTGTTGGCAACAAAGTATTAACTGATTCATAGGCCGCCTGCGCATCAGGTAGTTTCGATCCACAAAGTGCACCGCCAGAACGAAATGGAACATTTAATCGCCGGGCCAGCTGTGCACAACCAAAAAGAACCAAAGCCGGCTCCGGTGTACCAAACGTGGGAGCCCCAGATTGCATCGACATAGAACTTGCAAAACTCCCAAATATAACCGGAGCGCCCTTTCTACATAGTTGTGAAAACGCAATGCCTGCAAGAGCCTCCGCTAAAGTTTGAGCCAGCGTGCCAGCCACGGTTACCGGTGACATTGCGCCAGCAAGAATAAAAGGTGAGGTCATTACAGCTTGATTCGCGCGTGAGTAGGCTTTCAAGGCTCCAAGCATTGTCCCATCCCAAGTCATTGGCGAATTTGCATTTATTAGACTTGTTAAAACCGTGTTTGTTTCCAAAAAGTCTGCACCAAACAATAGTTTTGCTATCTCTATCGTATCCTGGGCGCGTTCAGGTGCTGTAACTGAACCCATAAATGGTTTGTCGCTATATTTAATATGCGCGTATAGCATTTCAAAATGTCGCTTATTGACCGGTAAGTCCACAGGCTCACATACAGTCCCACCCGAGTGATGGATAGCAGGAGAAAGATAGGTTAACTTTACGAAATTTTCAAAATCCTCCATGGTCGCATAACGCCGTCCCCCATCAAGGTCACGCACAAAAGGTGGGCCATATACAGGCGCAAAAACCGTGTTCCCAGCTCCTATCTTGACGGACCTATCGGAGTTTCTAGCAACCTGTGTGAATGTTGAGGGAGCTGTTTTTGCTAATTCCCGAGCCAATCCCTTTGGCATTCTAACTCTAATACCTTTTACGTCCGCTCCTGCATCTCGCCACATTTTTAAGGCTTCTTCATCATCTTTAAAATCCACGCCAATTTCCTGCAGAATAATATCGGCATTGGCCTCTATTAGTTCCATACCTTCATCACTTAAAACATTAAAAATGGGGATTTGACGTTTGATATAGGGAAATTGTTTTATTTCAGACTTTTGGCGTACTGCCCGTCGCGCTTCCCTACCCCCTCTTGAACGACGCGTTCTTGACCCCTGTTCCATCTCTGATTACTCCCACTAACATGCGATCGAAATATAACAAGCCTTTAACAACCTTTTCTGAATTATGAAAAAATTCTATTTTTTTTGAAGCCAAGCCTCCCAATGGAGATGGTATTCCGGAAACTTCTATCCTTCGCCTATTGTAGTCACCTTTTTATATTCATAATCAGTAATTGGCGGGCACGAACATATGAGATTTCGATCGCCATATACATTATCGATACGGCTGACCGGAGGCCAATACTTGTTATCCCCTTTGTTACCAGTCGGAAATACAGCCTCACTTCGCGAGTACTTGCGATCCCAATTCTCAACTGCCAGGGTCATAGCTGTATGGGGGGCGTTAGTCAGAGGACTTTCCTCAAGTTCTACTTCTCCATTTTCAATCGATTTAATTTCTGAGCGTATGGCAATCATTGCTTCAATAAACCTGTCTAATTCGCGCTTTGATTCACTCTCGGTTGGCTCAATCATCAGGGTGCCAGGCACTGGGAAAGACATTGTTGGCGCGTGGAAACCATAGTCAATTAAACGCTTTGCTACATCCTCTACATCAACACCCGTGACTTCTTTAATTTTGCGCAAATCAATTACACATTCGTGCGCCACTAGGCCATTACTACCTGTGTACAAAACTGGATAATGCGGATTGAGTTTGGTGGCAATATAATTTGCGTTCAAGATCGCAATTTCGCTGGCCAACCGCATACCCGTGCCTCCCATTAAGGTAATGTAAACCCAGGGAATCGGAAGTATACCGGCGCTCCCCCACGGAGCTCCACTAACGGCCCCAACAATGCTTTCTGGATTATCTCCAAAACGATGGCCCGGAAGAAATGGAGCTAAATGTGCCGCCACAGCCACAGGCCCAACACCTGGCCCCCCACCTCCGTGCGGAATACAAAAAGTTTTATGAAGATTTAAGTGACTGACGTCTGCACCAAATTTTCCTGGTTCGCATAATCCAACAAGAGCATTCAAGTTTGCCCCATCTATATACACCTGCCCACCAACATTATGAATAATTTCGCAAATCTGCAGAATACTCTCTTCGAATACCCCATGAGTTGAAGGATAAGTTACCATTAGCGCTGCTAGAAATTCCGAATATTCTTGGGTCTTCTTTTTTAGGTCCTCAACGTCTACATTTCCACTATCATCACACTTTACAACAACAACACGCATTCCACACATTGAAGCGGACGCAGGATTCGTACCGTGAGCCGAGCTTGGGATTAAACAAACATCTCGATGTCCCTCGGATCGACTTCTGTGGTAAGCGCGAATAGCTAATAATCCAGCATACTCTCCCTGCGATCCCGCATTCGGTTGCAACGATACTGCCGCATAACCTGTACAAGCACACAACATCTCCTCTAGCTGAGTTATTAAATCTATATAGCCTTCAACTTGATCCCTAGGCGCAAAGGGATGGATTTTACTGAATTCAGGCCATGTTACTGGAATCATTTCCGTCGTAGCATTTAACTTCATGGTACAAGAGCCGAGTGGTATCATCGACTTATCTAGAGCTATATCCTTGTCTCCAAGTTTTCTTATATATCGGAGCATTTCTGTTTCAGATTGATAACTGTTAAATACGCTATGCTCCATAAAGCCGGAAGACCGCGCTAATGAAGCTGGAAACGTATTGGAAGATTTTTCATTCAATGACTCGAATGAAACCTGTTTCATAGTGTCGAAAGCCATTAGCGACCAAAGACGCTCGATTAACTCCCTATCACATGTTTCGTCTATTGAAATACCTATTTTTTCGGGAAACACTCGCAGGTTTATTCCCTCTACTCGCGCTGCCTCAATTACAGAAGCAGTCCAATCATCAGTTTTAACAACAATTGTATCGAAAAATTTGTTTGTTTCGACTTCGTACCCTAATTGCTTAAGACCAATTGCGAGGATGTTCGTCAACCGATGGACCTTCTTGGCAATACTTTTTATTCCGTTAGGACCATGGTAAACGGCATACATTGAAGCCAAGACAGCCAACAACACCTGAGCTGTGCAGATGTTGCTGGTAGCTTTTTCTCTTCTAATATGCTGCTCTCGAGTCTGCAATGCTAATCTTAGTGCCCTGTTTCCATGCGAATCTTTTGATAATCCGACTATCCGACCAGGGATGCTCCGCTTATACTTCTCTCGCGTTGCAAAATATGCGGCATGAGGCCCTCCAAAACCGAGCGGCACACCAAACCGCTGACTGGATCCTACCACCACATCTGCACCCCAC
>CAYFGZ010000145.1:0-7676 GCA_964342575.1 uncultured Nisaea sp.
GAGCGCCGGCCTGTCACGCCGGAGGCCGCGGGTTCGAGTCCCGTCACTCCCGCCACTTTCGTGCGGCCTATGCAATCGCTCTTAAAACAATATTCTTCAGGTTTATTCTTCCGGTTTTTCTTTTTAGTGAATAGATAGGCTTTTATTGTAGCTAAATGCTGAGTATAGTAAAAGCGGGGAACGATCTAGTAAGTCCACAGTTATTGTGACGTTCGGTTTGGGTTTTACTTTTGTTCCCGGGACGGTGTTAGACAGTTTGTTATCTGCATGATAACACGCGAAGTTAAAAGGTTGGTGAAGTATGGAAGCACTTCTCAAAGAGTATCTGCCAATTTTAATTTTTTTGGGGATTGCAGTAGGGATGGCAGTGGCTATGGTCGCGGCTTCGTTAATTATAGCTACTCAGCGTCCAGACTCGGAAAAAGTTTCGGCTTATGAATGCGGTTTTGAGGCATTTGACGACAGTCGCGGACAGTTCGATGTGAGATTCTATTTGGTCGCGATTTTGTTTATAATCTTTGATCTAGAAGTTGCTTTTTTGTTTCCCTGGGCCATTTCTCTTGGTGGGATAGGGATGTTTGGTTTTTGGTCTATGATTTCATTTCTTGGAATTCTGACTATTGGATTTGTTTATGAATGGCGGAAAGGGGCTCTAGAATGGGAGTAAATAAGTCTCAGTTGTCAGATAAAAAAAACATTTACCCGGGGGCTACGCAGGATGCAATTCTAAGGGCAGTTGGCGATGAAATTAAGGAAAAAGGGTTTATAGTAGCGCAAGCCGACAAACTTTTTAATTGGGCGAGAACCGGTTCGTTGTGGCCGATGACTTTTGGGTTAGCATGTTGTGCTGTCGAAATGATGCATTCCGCCGCGAGCAGATATGACCTTGACAGATTTGGCATGGTTTTCAGGCCTAGTCCAAGGCAATCAGACGTTATGATTGTGGCCGGAACATTGACCAATAAGATGGCGCCGGCTTTGCGCAAAGTCTATGATCAGATGGCCGAACCTCGTTGGGTTGTGTCGATGGGGTCATGTGCGAATGGCGGGGGCTACTATCATTATTCGTATTCTGTGGTACGAGGGTGCGACAGGATAGTCCCAGTTGATGTTTATGTTCCAGGTTGCCCGCCTACCGCTGAGGCTTTAATTTATGGTTTGATGCAACTGCAGCGCAAGATTCGTCGCACTGGATCGATATCGCGTTAAGGATGTTTTAGATCATGAAGATATCGCTTTTTCGGAGTGGCTATGGTTAATTCAAAAGCCCCGCAAGCTTTGGTTGAACTTGGAGGATATCTTGAAAATCACCTTCGAGATAGCCTGTTGTCTATTGAATGGGCGCAAGATGAATTGGTTTTACGTACTCGGCGTCAAACAATTTTAGCTGTTCTGACATTTTTACGCGATGATTCAAAGTGCCTATTTAAAACCTTGGTGGACCTTTGCGGTGTTGATTATCCGGAAACTGAAGAGAGGCTCGAGGTTGTTTATAATCTATTAAGTTTAAAAAGAAACTTAAGGATTCGAGTAAAGGTAAAAACGGATCTGGAAGGTCCAATTCCTTCTGTTTCTCATTTGTTTTTATCGGCGGAATGGAACGAACGCGAAGCTTGGGATATGTATGGGATATTTTTTTCGGATCATCCTGATTTAAGAAGGTTGTTAACAGACTACGGTTTCGATGGTCATCCAATGAGGAAGGATTTTCCCCTAACCGGTTATGTAGAGGTGCGATATGACGATGAGCAGAAGAGAGTGGTGTATGATCCCGTAAAATTAACCCAAGAATTTCGTTCCTTTGATTTTTTAAGTCCTTGGGAAGGGGCACAAGCAAGCATTCTTGAAAGTGGAGACAATCCCGATACTGCTAACGGAGATAATTCATAATGGGTGAGACGCAGATCAAACCGCTTACATTAAACTTTGGGCCTCAGCACCCAGCGGCGCACGGTGTTTTGCGGTTAGTTCTCGAGATGGATGGTGAAATTGTAGAAAGAGCCGATCCTCATATAGGCTTGCTCCACAGGGGAACAGAAAAACTTATCGAGCACAAAACTTATTTGCAAGCGGTGCCATATTTCGATCGTCTAGATTACGTAGCACCTATGTGTCAGGAACACGCATATGCTTTGGCTGTAGAAAAACTACTGTGTATAGATGTTCCTAGACGTGGGCAATACATTCGCGTCCTTTTTTCGGAGTTGTCTCGTATCTTAAATCATATTTTAAATATTACTACATTTGCTCTAGACGTTGGCGCGATGACCCCACTTTTGTGGGGATTTGAAGAGCGTGAATTTCTGATGGAATTCTATGAGCGTGCTTCGGGAGCAAGGTTGCATGCTGCCTACTTTAGACCTGGAGGCGTGCATCAAGATTTACCGCCTGATTTACTGGATGATATAGCTAATTGGTGCGAGAAGTTTCCCGGTTTTATTACCGATATGGAAAGTTTGTTGACCGGGAATAGGATCTTTAAGCAGCGGACTGTTGACATTGGTGTGGTGTCTGGGGATGAAGCGCAGTCCCTCGGGTTTACTGGCCCTTGTATACGGGCTTCTGGTTTGGCTTGGGATCTAAGAAAATCGCAACCTTATGACGTTTACTCCGAAATGGATTTTGATATACCGGTGGGGAAGACTGGTGATTGTTATGCTCGGTATCTCGTGCGAGTAGAAGAAATGCGTCAGAGCCTACGTATAATTAAGCAGTGCATCGAAAACATGCCAGATGGTCCTGTGAAAAGTATTGATAACAAGATAGCTCCGCCAAAACGGAGCGAAATGAAGACGTCAATGGAAGCTTTGATCCATCATTTTAAGCTCTATACCGAGGGCTATCATGTGCCGGAAGGTGAAACTTATTCTTCCGTAGAGGCACCTAAAGGAGAATTTGCCGTTTACTTGGTCTCGGATGGGTCAAATAAACCATATAGATGTAAAATTCGAGCGCCCGGTTTTGCCTTTCTGTCTGCCATGGATTATCTGTCAAAGGGGCACATGTTGGCTGATACTGTTGCAATAATTGGTTCGCTAGATATTGTTTTTGGGGAGATTGATCGATGAGCGGAAATCGTCTCGCTGAAAATCAACCGGAAATGTTCGAGTTCACAGCTGAAAATGAGCAGATAGCGGACTTGATTATTGCTAAATATCCAAGTGGCCGACAAGCGAGTGCCGTCATCCCTCTTCTGGATTTGGCACAACGTCAACACGATAATTGGCTCCCACGAGTAGCAATAGAACGAGTCGCAGAGAAGCTTGATATGGCACCCATACGCGTACTGGAAGTAGCAACGTTTTATACCATGTTCAATCTGGAACCTGTTGGCAAGTACTTCCTGCAAGTTTGCAAAACAACACCCTGTTGGCTGAGAGGATCTGACCAAGTTCTAAAGTGCATTAAAGACAAGGTTGGGATAGGTAGCCAGGAAACCTCGAAAGATGGAGTGTTCAGCCTACTTGAGGTTGAGTGTTTGGGTGGATGCGTCAATGCGCCAGTGGTTCAGGTTAATGACGACTTTTATGAAGACTTAGACTATGATTCCATGGGCTCTTTGCTACATGCACTAAAACAAGATGATCCGCCAGCTCCCGGTTCTGTGATAGGACGGAATCAATCGGAGGCGGTAGGTGGCGCAACTACGCTTACTAGCATACGAGAAACTGACGGGGTTTTTTCTCATAATTCCCATTTAAGAGAAGTGGCAGAGGAAGAATCTGGGGTAGATGAGTGATGTTGAGAGATGAGGACAGGATTTTTACCAATCTCTATGGTTGGTTTGACGCTGGATTGGTAGGAGCGAAGAAGCGTGGTGACTGGTCCAACACTAAAAACATCCTAACCAACTCACCAGATGAAATCGTGGAGTTAGTAAAAGAATCCGGTTTACGGGGACGGGGTGGGGCTGGGTTCCCTACGGGTTTGAAATGGTCCTTTATGCCAAAAGAAGTTACGGACCGTCCTCATTACTTGATTGTTAATGCAGATGAGAGTGAACCTGGGACATGCAAAGATAGAGAGATAATGCGAAACGATCCTCACAAGTTAATCGAAGGATGCCTAATTGGAGGCTATGCGATAAGGGCTTCCGCCGCTTTTATTTACATTCGGGGCGAGTTTTATAATGAAGCACGAAAGCTACAATTAGCCATTGATGAGGCTTATGAAGCTGGCTTAATTGGTAAGAACGCTTGTGGTTCAGGATACGATTTTGATGTTATTTTGCATCGGGGTGCTGGAGCATATATTTGCGGAGAGGAAACAGCACTTTTGGAGAGCTTAGAGGGAAAAAAAGGACAGCCGCGGCTGAAACCACCTTTCCCAGCTGCGGCCGGATTATATGGCTGTCCTTCAACAGTCAACAATGTTGAAAGTATAGCGGTAGTGCCCACTATCCTTCGGCGCGGTCCTCAATGGTTCGCTAGTCTAGGACGGGAAAAGAATGTTGGAACTAAGTTGTTTTGTATATCTGGACACGTAAACAACCCGTGCAATGTAGAAGAAGAAATGGGAATTCCATTGAAGGAACTTATAGAAAAGCACGCCGGTGGGGTTATTGGTGGTTGGGATAATCTTTTGGCGGTAATTCCAGGCGGTTCGTCTGTAAGATGTATTCCGAAGTCAATATGCGATGATATCCTGATGGACTTTGACTCTTTGATGGCAGTTAAGTCAGGGCTTGGAACCGCAGCCGTAATTGTTATGAATAAAGAGACAGATATAATTAAGGCTATTGCGAGGCTGTCATACTTCTACAAGCACGAGAGTTGTGGTCAATGTACCCCTTGTAGGGAAGGTACAGGATGGATGTGGCGAGTTATGGAACGTCTCGCTTGTGGGGATGCGGAAATGGAAGAAATTGACGCGCTAGAGAAGGTGACTAGGCAGATAGAAGGGCACACGATTTGTGCATTAGGCGACGCTGCTGCGTGGCCAATTCAAGGACTGTTAACTCATTTTAGAGATGTGGTAGAAGATCGTATCAAATCTAGAAAGACGACTTTAAGCGACGCACAAGCTGCGGAGTAGTTGGATGATGAATACTGCAGTAACAAAAAACTGTAACCGGAGATAACGATGCCAAAAGTGGTTGTTGACGGTATAGAAGTAGAAGTGCCTGAAGGTTCCACCGTTTTGCAAGCTTGCGAAGCGGCAGGGAAGGAGATACCGCGTTTTTGTTATCACGAGCGGTTATCCATAGCGGGAAATTGCCGGATGTGCCTAGTTGAGGTTAAACCAGGTCCGCCTAAACCGCAGGCTAGCTGCGCTTTGCCGGTTATGGAAAATCAGGAAATAAGTACGGAAAGTGAAATGGTAATCGAAGCACGCAAAGGTGTGATGGAATTTTTGCTAATTAATCATCCATTGGATTGTCCTATTTGTGATCAAGGAGGTGAATGTGATCTGCAAGATCAGGCAATGGGATATGGTAATTATTCTACTCGTTATCTTGAGAGCAAAAGGGCTGTTGATGACAAAGATATGGGGCCTTTGATTAAGACAATAATGACACGCTGCATTCATTGTACCCGTTGTGTTAGATTTTCTACAGAGGTGGCTGGTGTAACTGACATGGGTGCTTTGGGGCGAGGTGAGACGATGGAGATTACGACCTATTTGGAGAAAGCTTTATCATCCGAGTTATCGGGAAATATAATAGATTTGTGTCCCGTGGGGGCACTGACTTCAAAGCCCTATGCTTATGTATCTCGTCCATGGGAATTAAAGAAAACAGAAACAGTGGACGTAATGGATGCCCTTGGATCCAACATACGAATTGATACTCGCGGTGGGGAAGTGTTAAGGGTACTTCCGCGTGTCAATGAAGAGGTTAACGAAGAATGGATTTCGGATAAAACTCGTTTTTCGTGCGATGGCCTTAAGAGACAGAGGCTGGATACTCCTTACATCAGAGTTGATGGAAAACTGGTTCCAACAAATTGGGATGAGGCTTTAAATGTTGTAGCCAGTAAATTTAGGGACGTTTCAGGCGAATCTGCAGCTGCTATAGCGGGAGATCTGTGCGATGCCGAGTCTATGTTTGCACTTAAAACATTTATGAAAGGTCTGAAAGTATCTGACATAGATTGCCGGCAGGATGGTGCTAAGTTAGATTCTTATAATCGCGGAAGTTATATCTTTAACAGTAAAATTTCAGGTGTAGAGTTTGCCGATGCTATCTTGTTAGTTGGTAGCAATCCTAGATGGGAAGCACCTGTTTTGAACGCAAGAATAAGAAAACGCTGGTTAGAGATCAGTTTGCCCATAGCTCATATAGGGTTGGACGTAGATCTAACCTATGACTCTGCAAATTTAGGTAACAGCCCGAAGGTGTTAAAGGAAATATTAGAGGGTAAAAGTCCATTTTCAGACGTTTTAGCTAAGGCTCAACGGCCTATGTTGATCTTCGGGATGGGAGCTTTGACGCGGGAAGACGGAGATTCTATTTTGGGTTTGGGTTATCGAGTAGCTGAGAAATATGAATTTGTTAAGGAAAATGATGAAATAGTGGGCAGTTGGAATGGTTTTAATGTTCTTCACACCGCGGCATCTCGAGTAGCAGGTTTAGACATGGGGTTTGTTCCTAATGATTCATCAAGAGGAATAGACGATATTCTTGAAGACGCGAACTCCGGAAAAATTAAGTTGGTTTATCTTTTGGGAGCTGACGAAATCGACATGTCTAAATTGGGTGAAGCCTTTGTAGTTTATCAAGGCCACCATGGGGATGCAGGCGCGCATCGGGCGGATGTAATCCTACCTGGAGCGGCCTATACGGAAAAAGATGGTTTATACGTGAACACAGAGGGTAGAACGCAACTGGGTGTAAAAGCTGCGTTTCCACCTGGAGACGCAAGGGAAGATTGGAGAATTATTAGAGCTCTTTCTGGTTTAGTGGGTGAACCGCTACCGTTTGACGATATTCATAAATTGCGTAAGCGGCTTATTGAATCGTGCAGAATATTTGGTGACATTGACCAAATTGAAACGGCCGCATGGGGGCAGTTTGGCAAATTCGATGACGTGGACGATTCCCCTTTCGACTATAAAATAAGAGATTTTTACATGACAGATCCGATCAGCAGATCTTCCGTTGTAATGGCCGAATGTAGCCAGGTGAATGGGGCAGAGGAAGTTGTTGTTGGGGGCGCTCCCTGATGACTTTGATGACAAAAGTGGGTGTGCACGGATGGAATTAGCTGCATTTATATCGGATTATGTACTGCCAACTGCGATAATCGTTGCACAAATTTTGGCTATAATTGTTCCGTTGTTGATAGCTGTTGCCTATTTAACGTATTTTGAGCGCAAGGTTATAGCCAGTATGCAACTTAGGAAGGGCCCGAACGTTGTGGGGCCGTTTGGCTTGCTACAGCCGTTGGCGGATGGCGCTAAGTTGTTTGTGAAGGAGACAATTCTGCCGGCCGGTGCTAATAAAATACTCTTTACTATGGCGCCAATGCTGACATTTATTCTGAGCCTTATCGCCTGGGCTGTTATTCCTTTCGATGTTGGTATGGTGCTCTCTGATATTAACGTTGGTGTGCTATATCTCTTTGCTATTTCTTCTTTAGGTGTATACGGCGTAATTATGGCTGGTTGGGCAAGTAATTCTAAATATGCTTTTTTGGGTGCGCTTAGGTCTGCGGCGCAAATGGGTTCTTATGAGG
>CAYFGZ010000146.1:0-7670 GCA_964342575.1 uncultured Nisaea sp.
ATAAAATGGTGGAAACAGAACAATTTGATAGCAGTCAGGTCTTTTATAATCTGTTAGTCCCATCAGCCGGAGAAAAGATTTCCGACGGTTATCCCGCACAAGACTATCGCCAATTACTGCAGAGTTGCCAAAATCATAAAGTGGGTACAATTGGGGTACGGATATTGGCGGGCGGAGCTCTTTCTGGTTCTCTTGATCGACATCCCCTTGGAATGAAAAAAGTAGACCCCATTGGATCCGGCGACAGCTATAGTATCGATGTCAATCGTGCAGTACTGTTCAAACCTTTAGTTGACCTCGGATATGCGTCAACCCTCCCGGAGTTATCGGTTAGATATTCCATTTCAAGTAACGCTATTTCTACGGTCGAAATAGGCATAGCGACCCTTGAAGAACTTGCAGCCGCGACACAAGCTGTTAATAAAGGTGTTTTGCCTGAGGAGGCCTTAGCCCATATTCGCACCATACAATCGGATTTCGTAGGCTAACTAATCCGCTCCCAGTCATACTTTCCTAAAATTTCCTTTTTTATGAACCTAAGACTCCCTTTGATCGCAATTCGGTGATGGTATCGTCATCCAACCCAAGCCAATTAACAATAACTTGATCCGTATGTTCTCCCAGCACCGGCGATGCCTTGAGGCGAGACGCTTTCCCATCAACCCTCACCGGCCAGCTTGGCATCTTAAACGGCTCGTGTATCGGATGTGTCATAGTTTGCATAACGCCACGATCTTCAAAAGTCGTATCGTTGTTCAGTTCTTCGGTGTCTAACACTGCTCCCGCGGGGATACCCGCCATACCGATCTCATGCATTGCATTCTGTTTAGTTTGCCCCTTACTCCATTGCGAAATCACCTGATCGACTTCATCCATTCGCTCAACTCTATCCGCCGGAGCAAGATAACGTGGATCTCCTATCAAATCTTCTCGCCCAACCACTTTTAGAAGCCTATTCCAGTGCTCAGGATTCGCTCGACTTGTCATAATATATATGTAGTCATTGGGTCCACCTGGCGCACAAGGGTACAGCCCCATGGGAGCGTTTGTTATGCCCGGAACCTTACTTCCCCCGCGCTCGGCTGCTTTTTTTGTACGGCCCTGAGTAGCAAAATTTACTCGCATATAATGAAGCATTGCGTCCTGCATAGCAACCTGCAGACAGTGACCTTCCCCCGTCTCTTTTCGTTTGAACAATGCACCTAATATTGTGATAGCCATCAACATACCAGTCCCGGTGTCACCAATCGTGATGCCGGGTCTAGTCGGAGGTCCATCTGATTCCCCCGTAACGCTGAATGTCCCACCACACGCCTGAGCTATCATATCAAAGGCCAAATTTTTCTCGAATGGGCTCCCTTCCCCAAAACCTTTCACTTGTGCATAAATAATTCCCGGGTTAATTTTCTTTGCCTCTTCGTAGGACAAACCAAGCCTTTCAATAGCACCTGGTGCAAAATTTTCCATCATGACATCCGCTTCTCGGATCATTTCTTTTACAAGAGATAGTCCCTCTTTCGACTTTAGATTAACCGTCACCGATTTTTTATTAGCGTTGAACATGTGAAAGTAATACGGATCATCGTCAGGTTGATTTGGCCGCAGGCGCCTTCCCGGATCACCCATTTTGGGGTTTTCGATCTTAACAACATCAGCCCCCAACCAAGCCAAGGTCTCCGTGCATGAAGGTCCTGCCTCAAACTGTGTAAGGTCTAGAACTTTCACGCCCGATAAGAAAGAAAAATCAATCAGGTTATTCGACATGGTTTATCCCTTCTTAATAAGATTTCACGAAATTCCTTTTTATAACCAAAATCACCCCACTTTCTGCTGCTTTAGGGGAGAAAACTACGTGAACCGAGAGTCACCACCCACAGAACAGCCTAGATTCACTGTCTAGAAATGGCTGCCTTTCCATCCCGTAAGACAAATTTTTGTACTTTTCCCGTAGCGGTTTTCGGCAAATCTTCCACAAAACTGACCCATTGTGGTGTTTTAAAATGGGCTAAATTTTCCCTAACATATAATTTAAGTTCGTCTTCCGTCGCCTTTACACCATCTTGAAGAACAACAAATGCGTGGGGGGCCTCCCCCCATTTTTCATGCGGCATACCCACTACAGCCACTTCCAAAACAGCTTCATGGTGCAATAGGCAACCTTCAACCTCCACAGACGAAATATTTTCTCCCCCACTTATTATTACGTCTTTAAAACGATCCCGGATCTCTAAATAACCATCTGGATGTACAACTGCAGCATCCCCACTGAAAAACCAGCCATTTTTGATTGCAGAATCAGTAGCTTCTTTATCATTGTAATAGCCCTTCATCACGACGTTTCCTCGAATGCTAATTTCACCTAGGGTTTCACCGTCCTTTGGCACCTCTTTCCCGTCGTCGTCTACCACGCGTAATTCTCCAGAACTCACCAATTCTACTCCTTGCCTAGCCTTAATTTTAGCGCGAGCTCCCACCGATAAATCCAAGTGTTCGGGCAAGGGTTCACAAATAGCTATCAGCGGTGTCGTTTCTGTAAGACCGTAAACGTGCGTTAATTCCCAACCTAAGTCCCTTTCAACTACCTCTATCGTAGCAGCGGCTGGTGGTGCTCCAGCAGTAAATAGGCGGACTCCTTTCGGAGCATCGGCTCGAACGCTCTCTGGCGCATTTGTAATGCTTATAAGAACTGTCGGGGCCGCACAGAACATTGTTATTTTTTCATTCTTAATCAATTCAAAAATTAAAACCGGTTCAACTTTTCGAAGGCAGACATGAGTCATACCGCGAGCAGTATTAATCCAAGTAAACGTCCAGCCGTTTGCGTGAAACATCGGCAGTGTCCAGAGATATCTATCACTCGGAGTTAAGTTGTGGTGGGCAAGTGTTCCCATAACATTCATATAGGCATTGCGATGAGTAATCATCACGCCTTTAGGACGAGCTGTAGTTCCACTTGTATAATTTATTGTCAACAGGTCCTCTTCGTCAATTTCAGTAAACTTGTACTGGCCGTCATGCGACCTTAATTCTTCCTCGTAGTCCAACCAACCATCTCTTTTTCCCTCCAACGCCACATAATGATCAATATTTTTTAATTTTTCTCTAATACTGTCGATAGCATCAAAATAATCTGGATGAGCGCACACTATCTTGGCCCCGCTATGATTAATGATGAATTCAAAATCATCTGTCGCAAGACGATAATTTATTGGCACTAATACAGCTCCTATTTGTGGCACTGCATAATATCCCTCTAGGTGCGAGTGAGTATTAGGAGCGATATATGCCACTCGATCACCGTGCTGCACTCCCATGGCCTGTAATCCTGAAGACCAACGGTCACATCGGTCCAGAAATTCCTCATAAGTAAAACGTTGTTCTCCATCTACCACAGCTTCCTTACTAGAATATAGCCGTCGCGCTCGCTTAGCGAATTCCATTGGGCTTAACGCAATCTTCATAATCTCTTCCCCAAATCTATCGATTACTTACCAACCTTATCTCGCCACAGTATAGCGGTCAAACAGCCAATTGCGCCCGCAGCTTTGATGAGTTCTGTCCCCTCTACAGTCAAACACGTAACTCCAGCATTCTCTAGCTTATCCCGCATTATCTCATAGCCGTCTAACATGAGGATTTTGCGTGGCCTTAACGTCACAAAATTTAGCGCTCGTGCTAACACAGAATATGGTTCATCTGGAACCCAAAGTATTTTTGTACCACGCAACCGAAGCGCTTCCACGATAGAGTGCGGGGTTAAACGCGGCCAACAAACCGCCAAATCTACATCTACAATGCGGAGCATTCCCATTAAGTGCATAGTCCCAAATGGCATGTCACATATAATTGATGAAACGCCTATTTCCTCAAGAACCTCAGCTACTTTTTTTGCACCTTCTTGATTCGTCCGCATTCCTCGACCTATAACCACAGTTTCCGGATCCAACCACATAGCATCCGCTCCTTCAAAAGTGGCTCGGCCTCCTAGAGTTCGCAAAATTGGAATCCCAATATCGGCCAGCCGACGTGCAACCCATCGCTCTTCACCAGCCCGAACCGATGACGCGGGTCTAGCCAAGATTGCTCCCTCAGGAGTCATAAACATCTGATCTGCACAGAACATTTGATTTGGGGCTACAGCATCGTTTGGAGATACATAATTAATTTGTACACCTGCATCCCGAAAAGCCTTTGCCATCTCATCGTGCTCAGCCTGAGCCACTTCCAATTCTATCGGCTCCAACATTTGGACAGTGTCCGGGTCTTGGCTATTTTTCAGCTCCGAACCAGGACGATGCAAAAGAATAGAGCGCAATTTAGCATATTCACTATCAATTCCTGAAGGCGCCCACAGTTCGCCGACTTCGTCACGGTGTGTCTGATTTCTAGGACTCCAGCCTGCTCCCCCATACGCCGCGCTGTGAAACATTTCAATGTCTTTACTTAGTGACTTATCGATCATTATTAACTTCCCTTATTTAAGCATTGATTTGCCATCCTATATACAATTTACTTGTGACTGCGCTTTGGTGGTCAAAAATTATTGTTTCTCCAGGTCGCTGATCCACAAGTTGAACTGAACAGGCTAATATCTAGTTGGGAAGGATTGTCGTTTGTCCAGAATGAATTGTGATTAATGCTACATATTAAAACCATGGAAAAGATCGATGATTCGAGTAGCTTTTGATATAGGAGGCACATTTACCGACTTCGTTCTCCAAGATGAGGAGCACGGCCGTGTACATAGCCTGAAAATCCCTAGTACTCCCGCTAATCCAGGAAACGCCGTATTAGTGGGACTTGCTCGGTTACTGGATGAAGCTAAGCTCGACACAAAGTCGCTAGATACCCTCCTACACGCCACCACTGTCGCAACCAACGCAATTTTAGAACGTAAAGGGTCACCCACAGGGCTTATAACGACAGACGGTTTCAGAGATGTTTTGCTAATCGGTCGGCAGAAAAGATACGAAACTTACGACCTTTACATCAACAAACCAACTCCCTTGATTAAAAGACGTTACATTGCTGAGGTTATTGAGAGAATAGATCACGAAGGTTCTATAATTATTGATCTGGAAACTCATTCACTCGACCGAGCTATAGATAAGATGCTAGAGACAAACCGTGAGACTATCGCTGTCTCACTGTTACATTCCTACGCCAATCCTGACCACGAACGCCTCATTCGCCAACGTATTCAGGAGAAAGCCCCACACTTATCAGTTTCAATATCATCTGAAATATCGCCCAAGTTTCGCGAATACGAAAGAACAAATACCACAGTAGCGAATGCCTACGTTAAACCAATCGTAGATAAGTATATAGGCAGTTTAGAAAAGGCGTTGGAGGAAAGAGAATTCCAAAATGATCTCTTTGTAATGCAATCCAGCGGCGGACTGGTCTCAACAACAATCGCAAAAGAATATCCCATCCGAATAATAGAGTCCGGGCCTGCCGCCGGCGTTCTCATGGGCGGAATAGTTGGAAAAGACATCGATGCTGACCAAGTGATAACTTTTGATATGGGAGGCACAACCGCAAAACTGGGTGCTGTTGATGACGGTATCCCAGCTATCATGCCAACCTTTGAAGTAGGGCACGTCGAGTACAAAAAAGGAAGTGGTCTACCCATTACTATCCCGTCGGTGGAATTACTTGAGATAGGTGCTGGAGGGGGCTCTATTGCCAAGGTGGAATTTGGGATGATCGCTATTGGGCCGGAAAGTGCCGGCGCTGATCCTGGGCCAATCTGTTATGGATTTGGCGGGACTCGGCCCACCATCACAGACGCCAACGTAATATTAGGTTACATATCGGATGACTGGTTTAACGGCGGTACCATGCTGCTTAATAAAGAAGCTGCGAAGGTTGGAATACTGGAACACATTGCGAATCCGCTAAATTTAACTTTAGAGGAAGCCGCCTGGGGCATACATACTATAGCTACAAGTAACATGGAAAATGCATTGCGGATTGTATCTGTGGAGCAAGGGCGAGATCCTAGGCGCTACTCTATGGTTGCATTTGGGGGGGCCGGCCCCCTTCACGCAGTCCGCCTGGCTCGTGGAATTGGCATTCCAAAAGTCATAATTCCTGCTGGAGCCGGTGTAGGGTCTGCTGTTGGACTACTTGAAGCAGAGCCACGAATAGACACGTCGCTAACGCAGGTATTGAAATTAGATTCTAACTCTACTAATCCAATTAAGGAGATATACGATAAACTAGAAATGCGGGCAAAATCGGATATAAAACGCTTAGGTGTTAAAGGAAACCCCATATGGTCGCGCCACGCTTATATGAGATATGTTGGACAAGGTTTTGAAATTTCGGTTAATTTACCGTCTGGTAAAATCACAAAAAAATACACCGACGCTATTGTGGAATCTTTCAATTCGGCCTACCTTAAGAAACATAAGTTCCTCGACGAAAATGCAATGATTGAGGGTATCGACTGGTCCCTAGTCGCCATAATTCCCCAGGCCAGCGATAAGACAAACCTTTCTAGTTACGTCATCCCAGCAAAACTCAGACAAACAAGAACACGACCAGTCTGGTTCCCAGAAACAAACGGGTTTATTGAGACAAATATCATAGATCGCCGCTCCATCTCCAGCACCGACACCTTATCTGGGCCAGCAATTATTGAAGATATCGATTGCACAACTGTTGTTTTACCAGGTGATGTCGTACGCAAGCACGAAATGGGTCATTTGGTGATTGAAGTCCAACAAAAAGGGTTTTAGGGAACTGAAGAAGATGTCAAAAAATCAAGCTATCGACCCAATAACCTTAACTGTTATCTGGAACACAATGCTTTCTATCGCCGAAGAGCTGGGAACTACGCTCCGTCATACCGCTTTTTCAGAAGGAGTAAGGGAAGGAGACGACTTCTCAACAGCTTTGTTCAATAAGGATGCATTGATGGTAGCCCAGGGGAATTTCAGCCCAGGTCATTTGGGATCGATGCCAACGTGCGTCAAACATGCCTTGACTTATTTTCCTCCCGACTCGCTAAAACCGGGCGATTCCATTTTGTTAAACGACTCGTTTCTCGGCTCAGGACACTTTCCCGATACATTTCAAATTATGCCAGTGTTTATAGATGAACGCTTAATTGGTTTTGTCGCCTGCTCTGCACACCAAGTCGACATGGGTGGAGCCGCACCCGGCTCCCAAAAAGTTCATGGAGTGACCGAATCTTTTCAAGAAGGATTACGTATACTGCCGGTCCGCCTCGTAAGAAAGGGTCGAATAGATGAGGACATTTTAAGAATTATATTAGGTAATGTTCGAATGCCAGAAAAAGTAAGGGGTGATTTGTTAGCACAACACACAGCCAATCTCACCGCTGCAACAAGATTACAAAAATTATTCATGGACTATGGTATCGACGAGGTAGAAGAAGCCTACCATCTGATCCTAAATCGATCGGAGCAGGCAATGCGCGATGCGCTATCCAAGGTGCCTGCTGGAATATATAGTTTTGAGGATTATTTGGATGATTACGGTCCAGGTACAGAACCGATTCTAATGGCAGTGGATATAACTTTTAATGGAAAAAATCAAAAGGAGAGTTTTCATGAATGGCGACAAAATATTGGAATAATCTCACATGAAAACAGATTGTACGGGGATTTGAATTCAATGGATAATTTACGTTTTTTTGG
>CAYFGZ010000147.1:0-7575 GCA_964342575.1 uncultured Nisaea sp.
GGTGTTCCTCTGAGATTTCCTGGCGGCGTTGAGAGAGTAGGGGAGGCAACGGATGCGCGAATAATTGCCCAAGCAATAGAATGGGCGGGCAGTAACAAAATTGCTGACAACCAAATATATAATGTTACCAATGGTGACGTGTATATATGGCATCACGTTTGGCCGAAAGTTGCGGAACTATTCGGTATGGATCATGGATCTCCTCAGCCGATGTCTTTGAACCGGTTAATGCCGGAGAATAGTGAGATTTGGACCCGCGTTGTAAAAAAATACTCTCTCCGGAACTATTCGCTAGGAGACTTAGTTCCTTCGTGGCAATTTGCGGACTATATTTTTGGTTATGGGCAAAGACCCAATCCTCATCATATGAGTAACATTAAAATACGGCAGCATGGTTTTCAGGAGTGTACGGATACAGAACACATGATGATTGATTTACTCAAAGAAATGCAAAAACTTGGTATAATACCCTTTTAGCTGGGTAATAAAAGCGCTACCGAACACTCCTTTTTTAAATGGCGAGATCCTTTGTGTTGTAATCTCTGACTACAGACTGAAATGTTTCGTCCGAGAATTTGAATTGATCCTCTATTCCTTTGAAAGGTTTGTAGCTAAAAGGCATTTCCCTTGTATATTTTTGATGTCTTGCATCAATGGCGACTTGTATTACTGCGGATCTTTCGAAGATCCGTTTCTCATCGTAAATTGCGTTTGTCCCATCCATCCCTAGAGCTGCTTTTTGTCCCAAAACGGATTTTCGTCGATGAAACCCAAACGTTATAGAAATGCGAATATCAGGAGATGTGTTGGCGAAAGAGCAATGGAGCATCTGTCGGTTAACAATTGTTGCATCCCCGGGAGCGCAAATCAGGGGTACAGCACCTGGCAAAAGAACGCTCCCAGAATTTTCTTTCACCATGGCCGCTATATTGGCTTTGCCTTGCTTATGGCTACCTGGTATTACCCAGAGGCTATTTGCAGGGGTGGTTGGATAAAGCTGGACCTGGAAATTAAAACCGTGGATGCCTTCATCCCAATCCTTTGAGCCCCAGTGGGTAACCCCATCCTGATGCCAGGCTACGGATCCACCAAGTCCCGGTTGTTTAACAAATATTGCATCATTGTAGGGTACGAAATCTTCGCCATTGATTGCCTCAGCAATTAACAACAGATCGGGATGACCATAAAGTCGCAAAGCCGCTGGCATAGCCTCACACATTCCATACATCAGATAAACAACGTGCTCTGGCGAACCAGCATCGGGTGTAGGTTCTATCATTTTACTTGGGTGACGGCCGTTGAGAAGTTTTGTACCACCCCATGGATCTGACAGCGGTTTGATAAAGGTATAGGGCTCTCTGGCGAAATCCCTACCTAAGGCGGGTCGCCCCTTCAGATCGACCAACGAATCCGGCTTAGCCGGGGCTCTTTCGATCATATTGTTAGCGTCGGCACGTAGTTCTGTGATTTCCGCCTGACTAACAACATTTTCGAAAATATAAAAACCGTATTCCTGGAATGCCTCTAGAATACAGGAGTGTAGTTTGCCGTTCTTTTCACGTTTTACTGGGCCACGGTTATTCATGCTGCGTGCTCGGATTTCTCCAGCTCTTAGATAATCTATCATGCTGTCAGAATGCTCTTTAGATGACATGGAACCGCTTGCACTGGCTACACTTGACATAGATGCTGCCTCGTAAAAAATTTTTAATGACATGATAATGCCATGGTCTATTTGCGAAAAACAAGATTGTGGGCAATCCACCACATCCCTAGCAAAGATGTGATGAAATAGTGAACAGATTGTAAATGGAACGTATAATCAGTCCTTTTTAATGGTCGTAAACAACAAAGAAAGGTCGTTTCTTGACTAATTGGCGTCTGTCAGTCAGTATCCTCGCTGGTCTTTTGGATAACAAGTTACAAACCAAGGAAGCGAAGCTTATGAGACGTTTGTTTTTATATTTAGCAGTTATGGCGAGTTCATTGTTAGGAATAACCACATCAGCAGTGGCTAAGTGTGGTGACGTGACAATGGCTGAAATGAACTGGGCATCAGCCGAGTTGATGGCTAATATTGATAAAATAATTTTGGAAAAAGGGTATGGTTGCAATGTTGAGCTGGTGGCTGGAGCCACGATGCCGTCATTCACCTCAATGAATGAGAAGGGCGAACCAGATGTAGCCGCAGAGCTTTGGATCAATGCGGTGCGGAACCCCTTAGAAAAAGCAATGTCGGAAGGTCGCCTGCACTCAGTTGTAGATGGACCGATAACCGAGCTTGGGGAAGGTTGGTGGATCCCCCCTCATACTAGAAAAAAACACCCGGAACTAAAGACGGCATTGGACGTTCTTAAACGACCGGACCTGTTTCCTCATCCGGAAGATAAGTCCAAAGGAGCCTTTGTAGGGTGTCCTGCTGGTTGGGGTTGTCAGTTGGCCAATAATAATCTGTTTCGGGCTTTTGAAATGGAAAAAAAGGGCTGGATCTTGGTTGATCCTGGTTCTGCTGCTGGTCTAGACGGTTCTATGTCAAAGGCAGTTGAACGAGGGGAAAATTGGTTCGGCTATTACTGGTCGCCGACAGCTATGATAGGGAAATACAAAATGGTCCCACTGGACTTTGGAGTTCCCTTTGCTGGTAAAGAAAATTGGGACGGTTGCATTGTGAAGCCAGAGCAGGAATGTGCAAATCCTAAGCCTAGCGCTTGGACCAAATCTGAGGTCCACACAATTATCACCGATTCTTTCAAGAAGAGTGGTGGCGATGCGATTACATACTTGAGCAAGCGTATTATTCCAGGCCCTGTAATGAATGCTATGTTAGTGTTTATGGCGGATGAGCAAGCTGGCGGCGGGGACGCAGCCATTGAGTTTCTGAAAAAGCACGAAGCGGTTTGGAGTAAATGGGTATCGTCCGCAGCGGCGGGGAAGATCAAGAAATCGCTGTAGCGAAACTATAGATGACCAATGATTGGGGCTTGTCGATTAATCGTAGACAGGCCCCAATTTTTTCAGCATAACTGAGAAGTGTAGATGGATTTTCTTGATACTTTTCCAGAAATGGAACGACAAGATCTACGAGATTTGAAAAAAGCTATAGATTCTAGCTTTCGCGATTTTTCTCGTTCTTATGGTGATGTAATTGAGGGGTTTTTCGAGCCCCTTTTGCATTTTCTGGTTTGGTTGGAGCGGTTGCTGTTGAACGCTCCTTGGCCGGTTGTTATTTTTGGACTGGCTGTTTTGGCCTGGCTGGGGTCTAGAAGCTGGAAACTCGTTGTTGGGACAATCGCGGCATTTATGGTGATCGGTTACTTTGGAATGTGGAAAGATACGATGGCCACGCTAGCTATCATATCAGTCGCAACGTTGTTGTGCATTGCTATAGGTATTCCGTTGGGTATTTGGATGGCAAAGTCGGAGCGAGTTCAAACAGCGATTACTCCAATTTTGGATGTGATGCAGACCATACCGAGTTTTGTTTATTTGATACCAGTAGTCATGTTGCTTGGAATAGGGAAAGTTCCGGGTTTGATCGCCGTTTGTATTTATGCGATACCCCCACTTGTGAGGTTAACGAATCTGGGAATTCGCCTTGTTGATAGAGAGGTGCTTGAGGCTGCTGATTCATTTGGCGCGGACTACAGGCAGAAACTCTTCGGGGTTCAAATACCGCTCGCGTTGCCAAATATTTTTGCTGGCATAAACCAAACAATAATGATGTCTCTCGCGATGGTAGTTATTGCTTCTATGATTGGTGTGAAAGGTCTTGGACTTCCCGTTTTAAGAGCTGTCTCAAACCAGTACTTAGCCCTGGGTCTGCTGAATGGCCTGGCTATCGTTATATTGGCAATAATTTTTGATCGTGTTTCGCAGCAATATGGCCGACGTCTCCAGGCACATCGCGAGGGTTCTGGAAATGAGTAAGATAAAAATACAAATTAAGAATCTCTATAAAATCTTCGGGGCGAACCCAGAAAAGGTTATGGACTTTGTTTATCAGGGTATGAGCAAGCAGGAATTACTTGAGACTCATTCCCACGTTCTAGGGCTTCGCAATATCAACATAGATGTACCGGAAAAATGTATTCGGGTGATCATGGGACTTTCCGGATCGGGTAAATCCACACTAATCCGCCACATTAATCGATTGATTGAACCAACTGCTGGCCAGGTGGTGGTGGACGAAACAGACGTTTTGAGAATGTCCGATGAGGAATTGAAAAAATTCCGAAGAGGTAAGGCATCGATGGTTTTTCAAAAGTTTGCTCTCCTGCCTCATCGCACGGTTATGCAGAATGTTGGATATGGCTTGAAAATCCAAAAGACACCAGATGCCGAAATAGATGAACGTAGCCAGCACTGGATCGACCGCGTTGGCTTGTCGGGATTTGAAAGTCATTATCCAGCGCAACTTTCTGGAGGTATGCAGCAACGAGTGGGATTAGCTAGAGCACTGGCAACAGATGCAGAGATATTGCTGATGGATGAAGCGTTTTCAGCACTAGACCCGCTTATCAGGACAGATATGCAGAGCGTTTTATTGGGGCTGCAAGAAGAACTTCACAAGACTATAGTTTTTATTACCCACGATCTTGACGAGGCCTTACGGATCGGTGACGAGATAACAATTCTTCGAGATGGTGCTATTGTTCAGCAGGGTACGCCTCAAGAAATCGTTATGGAACCGGCGGACGATTACATAGCAGATTTTATTAAGGATGTGAATCGAAGTAGGGTGCTTGAAGTGCGATCCATTATGTCGGCTTCAAAAGATGAACAAGGCCCACGCATGAGTTTGACAACACCGTTGGAGGTGGCGTTGAGCGAATTATCGACGGCAGGATGTCGCAGTGGCTGTGTCGTGGATGGAGCAGGTAAAATTGTTGGGAAAGTGGATCTGGATAAGGCCATTGCAGCCATTCGCAGGCCTGAAAGAAGTTCGGGAGACCAACAGTATAGATAAGAATGTATATTAGCGGTCAGTTTGCATAAATAGTCTTAGATTTTTTACTGAATACGGTATATTAAATGGGTACCAAGCGTTTTCTGAAGGTTTTATCCATTGTTGAAGTTTCTGGGTGAAAATAGAATTCGTGTCTGCCTGGCAGTTGCTGCTATCGCGATCGCATCTTCGCTTACTAATCCGGCGCATGGTCAGGGAGTCAACGAAAATATACCAGACAAGCTGCGCCACGCTTATGATAAAGCGTTCGAAACGATGTTTATGGATCCAGGAAATCTTAAAAAGACATTTGCTTTCGCCGGTCTAGCAATTAAAGCAGGAGATTTTGAAGGGGCCATATCGTCCCTAGAGCGGATGCTTATAATGGAGCCTGATTTACCAAGAGTTCGGTTTGAATTGGGAATGCTGTATTTCAAACTTGGTTCCTATGACGTCGCCGCGAACTATTTTGAGGAATTACTGGAAGACGAAAAAACGCCAAAGGCTATTTTGGAAAAGGTGAAACCATTCATAGAAGAAATAGAAAACCGGGTAACAAACCATGTTTTTGGAGGAAATCTATTCTCTGGAGTACGATATCAAACCAATGCTAGTTCGGGTCCAAGGTCGACGAAGGTAGTGTTGTTAGGTTTTCCAACATTTTTGCCACAGGAATTATCAAATCAGGGCGATGTCGATGGATTTATATCCGGCGGGTTGAATTATACGTATGATTTTCAGAGTGAACCCCGAAAAGTTTTGGAGGCTGGGATAAATTTTTATGCGAACGAGCAGGCGGATCAGACCTTCGTTAATGCGAGGCTGATAGATATTCACATAGGGCCCAGATTTATTTTACCTGTGGAGATGCTTAATAACCCAGTAGTTCGTCCGTTTTTGGCTTACGACTATTTGATAGTTAGTGAAGACGAAAGCTATTACAGCCATGGAGCGGGAATTAATGCGAGCGCCCGGGTTTCTGAAAAACTAAATCTTACTTTTGATGCCAAAGTGATGGCAAGGGAGAATGAGGATGCGGTTGTCTTGGATGGTTATCGAAATAATATGAGCATTAGTGCCAGTTATATATTTTCGAAGTCCGTCCAGCTGCAATTCTCTTCCACGCTTGCAACTGAGGAAACCAAAACAAAACTGCAAAATAATCGTGACTACGGACTAAATGGAACTGTGTCTAAGATATTTACAGACCCGTTTGGTTTTCTAAAGGATCCCCTCACGGCAAGTGTATCTCTTGGAGGGAGCTTTCGGGAGTATGGGGATGCAAATCCTGCCATTGATCCAAGAACTACCCGGAACGACTATACCATTAGAATAAGCCCATCGTTAACCATCCCAGCGGGTCAAGCCATGGCTTTTATGCTTTCCGGAGGCTATACAAAAGTTGATTCTAATATACCTAACTCGGAGTATGATAACCTGTCTCTTACTCTAGGTATCTCTCGTCAGTTCTAGGGTATCACGCGAAAGCGGAGGAAAACGTAATGATCAGGATTGAGCTCGGTAATGGCCTAAAATCATTTGCTCTGGCCCTAATATTTATAGCTGGAAGCCTTTGCATTACGGATACAGCGAAAGCGGCTAAAAACATTAATAAGATAGGTGTGACGACAATCGTCAAAAATAAAGTTTTTGGTGAGCCTCCAAAAATGGAGCAGCGTAAACTTAAAACGGGCTTGGAAGTGTATTTCAATGAGAAGGTGGAAACTGGACCGGTAGGTCGAACGCAGCTGCTATTTCGAGACGGCACGGCTATAACTATAGGGCCTAACGCTAAAATGACGATTGATCGCTATGTATTTGATCCAAATGCTGGAACTGGTGATATGGCATTAAGCGTTACCAAAGGTGTTTTCCGGGTGGTCGGGGGTCGAATTTCAAAACGGAAGCCAATCAAGCTAAAAACACCAGTTGCTACGTTGGGTGTGATGGGGGGCATCGTGGTAGTCGATCAGGCTGCAAATGGTAAACTTAATGCAGACTTTCTCTTTGGCAATAAAATGACGGTTACCGCCAATAACGTGACCGTTACCACTAAAATTCCAGGTCGTTTTATTTCCGTTACGGGGGCCGGACAACCGCCAGGGCCATCCCAAAAAAGAAACCGCGCAGATATGCAAAAGAATTTAAAAAAACTAGAAGGTGGAACCGAAGAAGATAAAAGTGCGGTGGCGGAGGAAAAAGTTGCTCCGGAAAAAGCCGAGAAATCCGCTAGTAAAGGAGGAAAATCCGAGAGCAAGGAGGAAAAAGCTGCTCCAGCAACGGCAGCTGCTGAAGAAACAAAGCAGGCAGCACCTGCAGAAGGTGAGGGTGGCGCCCAAACTCCAGCTGACGATAGCAAGGAGCAGACAGCTTCTGCTGCTCCTTCCACTCAGGATTCTGCAGGAGAAAAGGAAACTCCACCACCAACAGGAACAGAAACTGGCACAGCGACGCCCGCAGCAGAAGGTCAGTCACCACCTCCGCCAGGGACTGACGGGGGGCCGGCGGCACCTGTGGCCGACGGAACGGCTCCAATGCCTCCTGGAACCGAAGGAGGATCAGTTCCCGTCGGTGCAGCGCCAATGCCAGGTGGAGAAGGTGGTCCGATGCCGATGCCTGGAATGCCGGGT
>CAYFGZ010000148.1:0-7502 GCA_964342575.1 uncultured Nisaea sp.
TACCACCACGCAATTTTTCTGGAAGCTGATTTTGCTCGCTCCGACAATCCTCCATGAAAGCCGACCAAACTTCGTTATTCCAATTCAACGCCTTTGCTATTAAATTCATTTTTACGGGATCATTCCGCATATCCCCCTCAGCTTCTTTGGCTTCTATCAAAGCCGCCGTAACTTGGGCTAAAAGCCTATACTCCGTATCCCTACCAGAAGCAGTCTTGTTTAGTGCTTTCTTATAGGCATCAACTCCGGACATCTGTCACCTCTAAATGTGCTTCCGTTTTGCCTACCTTCAACATTTCATCTTCATAATTCATCAGAACTTTGCATGTTTTCATCGCCCTGTAGTAATTCCTGCTGTTTACATCTTCTACTATATGTAAAAGAGTTCTCCTCACTTCTGAAAATGTTGTTGCATCCATAAAATCTTCTACATAAGACATGAAAGTATCACGATATTTGTTTACGTTATCCTGATCTAAATACATTACAAGAATAGAAAAATAGATACGCCGTGAAGGCGTGTTGGCCTCACGTTCTTGCATCACGTCCTTGCCCAACAAAATGGTAGCTTCGTTTTGTAAAACGAGAGAGGCGCCCTTGTTGCCAGCAACCATAACGGCTCCGTTAACAACAAACTTTTCGCCGGACTTAACATTTATCTTCAGCGGCATTGCGATTCACCCTCTATCACAATTCATGTATTGTCTCGTATTAGCAGAATCCTTGTCAAACAAAAGCTAATAGAACGAGTTGATTTTTTGTCTGGTCTCAAAAAAAACAAATACCTTTCAGACGCAGTTCCTAATAATCTATCCCGACTGTGAGACTGAAAAGCTAATAGAATTTCTCAAAATTTTAAGAAATTATTATTAAACTTCAATACGTTATAGAATTTTTAGTTTTTCTAAATATTGCCGCAAACAATTTTCTTTTTAGTAGGGAAACCATCCGCTTTCATCACCAATATTTACTGTTGGCAGTTTTGCTAAATTTGCGATGCTAGTTGAATTTTAGCTAATCTGAAAAAAAACGACACAATTACCGCGAATCACCCTAGTTGAAGATACGATTGCTAAACCAGAAATAATACACCAGGTTGATGACAAAATTGACCCTGAGAATATTAAATTCCGGCTACCGGATTGTCGACGCCATCAAAAACTAAAACAAATTAGGTGAATGAAGGAATTTCCACTCACCTAATCTGTGCGCAAGAAATTACCTAAAAAGGCCCAGTAGAGATTGTGGTCTCTGGTTAGCTATCCCAATTGCTTGAACAGCTAATTGCTGTTGAACTTGCAACGCCGTAAGTTTAGCCGACTCGGTGGCCAAATCAGCATCCACATAAGCCCCAATAACCTCTTCTTTAGCTTGCCTAACCTTACCAAGAAATTCTTGGTGATTTTCGATCTCAGCAGACTTTTGTCTCAGCGTGCCCAGTGCATCAGCTACGGCAGTCTCATAGGTCGCAAATTGCGTAGTCAACGCGGTCTGAGCTATTGCCGCTGTATTACCATACAATGCAAGCGAGCCTAGAAGCCTATACATAGTGACGGTTTCAGCTTTGGTAACAGTAATTGTATTAGATGTAACCGTTTCATTACCTGGTACTACGTGGATATTGGCGGCGAACGTTATATTGTTGCCTCCACCGCCAGCCGAGAATAAGTCAACAATATTACCTCCGATCTGATCCAACTTCGCAGCTTGTTTAGCAAAGGCCTTGCCCTGCGACACTAGCTGCTTCAGATCTTCTTGTGCTTGTGTCCGTTGACTGGCCGTAAGAGCATTACTAGCTAATTCTTGCAGCTTCGCTTTGATTTCAACAGACAAATCAGATATTCCTTCCGCCGCCGCTAGAGTATAATCAACAACACCCTTTAGCTTTCCAAGGCCTTTTGTTACGGAATCTATAGCCGCAACCTCGCCCCGGATGCCATTTGCGATTGCATAAGAAGAAGCATTATCCATTGCGCTAGACACTCTAAGCCCGGACGCCACTCTACTTTGAGAAATGTCCAACTGCTTGTTAACTTTATTTAGACTTTGGAGTGCTGTGTACGCAGCGGGATTCGTGTAGATAGAATTATATACTGCCATTATCGGTCCCTTTATTCTAAGGTTAACGGGCTTTTTGCCCAAACACGATAGAGGTTCTCACCACTTCGCCCCTCAAAATAATTAGGAATTTCGAAAACTGTCAAGAAAAATTTTCGGAAACTATATTTCCAACGGACCAATCGGACCTAGTGAATATTTTTTTTATTCGCTATTTCAATAACTTATACAAAATTTAGTTTATCTATATTTTCTCTAGAACCGGGGGGCTGACGCAGCCATCCCCCCCATTCTATTATCTTTACTACCTGGTTTAACGACGGAATAGACCCAGTATAGTATTTGGTCGACCATTTGCTATCGTTAGTGTTTGAACGGATAGTTCTTGTTGAATTTGTTGCGACGTTAATCTAGCTGACTCACGGGCCAAATCAGCATCAACAATGTTTCCAAGACCGATCTCCGTCGTATCACGGAGTTCCTCAAGAAACGTAGTTTGCAGTTCTAGCGCTCGAACTTCAGCACCCAATGTACCTAACGCTTGCGCAACCGTCGCCTCCAAACGCGAAAACTCCCCTACGAGTACGCTCTGTGCATTTGCTGCAGTGGTAGTGGTTGCCGTAGCCATACTATTCAGATGAAGTTTGACGTTCCGTTGTCTTGTCAAGTCGAGCTGACTACCACCTAGGTTGGCAAGAGTAGAAACCGTATTGGCACCAGAGGTTAATAATTGAAAACCGTTATATGTGGCGTTAGCTACGAAGCCGGCTGCCTGCGAGATTAGTTCGTCATAGTCGCGCCTGATGATGGTACGTTGTGTGGCTGAAATACTTGAATTTGCCAACTCTGTCAGTTTTTGCCGAATATCCACCAACAAGTTTGAAAGAGCTGTAGCCCCGGCAACGGCCACTTTACCCACAGCCTTTGAGTTGTTGAGCCCCTGCCGCACCGAGTCTAGTGCACGAATTTCTCCTCGAATACCCTGGGCAACCGCAAAGGCCGATGCATCATCCAGGGAACTGGCCACCCTTAACCCCGTTGATACTTTATTTTGGGTTTTATCTAAATTGCGATTTACTTTGTTTAGAGCCCTGAGCGCGGTAAACGCGGACGGGTTGGTAAATACTGAGTTCTGTATAGACATTTTTTCTATCCTCTTTCTAAGGTTAAGCCGACTTCTGCCGACAAAAAGTAGTCAATAATGAATACTGATTAACATATCTTTTTTTAAATGTAAAGTATTTTATTTAATTTTTTATAAAATTTATTTGTTATTTACATTTATATATTTTTTTTCAACTATTACAAGTAACTTTTTTGACATTACCCTATTATTTCCATGGAACATAATGGAATAATATTAAATTTATCATCTTATATTATATAATGTATTTATTTATATTTTAAAATGTATTTTATTAAAATTTATTATAATAACCTTTGACTGGGAATTTTTTGCCGTTTTGCCGTGTATATTTTTCCGCACAAGTTCACACCGTTCACTCTGCGATTTTCAACACATCTTAAACCCTTGAATATAAACAATAATTAAAGAGAATATTCTGGCCCCGTTATTGCTAATGAAAGGAGGAAGATAATTACGAGGTCAGAAAAATGTTAGCTATAGAACAACTATTCTCAAGAAACTTAGGTGCTTCGAACGAGATAAAACCGAGTCAACCTTTGAACCAAGGGCAATTCGGAAACATTTTAAAGGCCGAAATTTTCGCGTCGTTGAACCTCAATCAACTTTCGGATCTTGCCCCTCCGAGGCACGTCGAGACACACAATGCTAGTGAGGATAAGGGTTTTTTGCATAATGAAAATCTTAAACAAAATCGGCAACCCGCCCCCACTGTGGAGGACAACCAATTAGAAGAACGACCTAAATACCCGCAAACACGTGAAATAGATGATTATGAAGCACAACCGGTCAGCAATACCGAAATCGAAACGAAATTTGATCGTCAGAATCCACGAAATGATCTCACTCACCGGTCTAGTAGAGGAGTAGACAATGATAAAGAAGCCACTCCGACATCCTCAGGTAATACAGATGAGGGCTCAGACAGTTCGGGCAATCAAAATATCGACAACAAAATTAATGGCGACGTCCAAGGTACTGACCAGAACGCTGTTAACCCAAAGATGGCAAAGACTACGTCTGCCGATCAATTAGAAGACACCACGACCTCTAAACAGGCAACGGGAGATCCCCCCGCATCTTGGACCAATGTACTCGTCGCTGCTGCTAAAACTTCTCAAGGTCAATCTAATCCCCATGCCGCCTCTGGAAGGCCGGAAAATGTTGAGTCCGGCACAGGCCGCACCATACAAGCTGAAACAATTTCAAACGCTGGTTTGGCCAAAACATCAGATGCAAAAACCAATGCCACTGTAACTACCCCAATTAATCAAACGGCCACCGAAGTCACACCGATCGCGACCGATCCTACGACAGCTCCCCAAAGCGATAAAGATGGGGTTGAAAATCTAGTTAAACTATTGAACAACACTAGTACTAATCAGACTCATCCGTCTACTGAGACCCCTACTCCTAAAACACCAGCATATCCAACAATAGTGGAGCAAACTGGCAAAACGGCGAATCTAAAACCTCCGTCAAATTTGGATGCGCCGCAAATTGAAAATCTCGACTCAGTAGTGACTACTTCAAAAGATCAGGCATCACCTTCAGCGGAAACTCTTAAGCTCACGGGTATTGCTCAAAATAATCTCCAACCAACCAATAACGGGCAATCCGTTCAAAATTCTAATACAACTCCTGATACTTTTACTCCAAACCGGTTGGAAACATATGGATCTTCACACGCAACAACTAACTCTTCAAATCAATCCGAAACTACTGTTAAAGCCGAAACAGGTTTAAAACTTGGACAACTATCAACGGAAATCACTACCAATACTAGAGAAAACGCCTCTACTGCACCCCGACTGAATAACGCGATCGGTGGAAACATTTTGTTAGCTCAGCAGAATGCGGAGAATACCCAATTGGGATCCCAACAATCTGGGATGATGTACAGGGGATCTCCAGCGTCGTTTGGACAAACCGTTCTATCAAACCCGACAAGTGGGGACTTATCTCCATTAGATGTAGCGGGTCACTCTCTGGACAAAAACTCTACATCCGGTGGTCAGGGAAACGGACAGTCTTTCAACAATAATGCCGGGTCAAATAGCGGTCAATCTAATCTTCTACATGGCGGGGGACAAGCATTTAAGAGTAATGCAAACACTATTAATTCTGTAACAAATCAAACCGCTACACCCACATCTCAAATTCCCGCAACCGTTGAAGCGGCGGGCGTGGCCAAGTCTGAAGCATCGACAGCACAATTTAGCCTGAGCCAAAATGCTGGATCGACGAATACAACCGGGATTACCAACGTGACTACACCATTTGCCAAACCAACAATTCAAACTCCAATCAACCAGGTTTTTATACAATTAACAAAAGCCGTTCAAAATGGAGACAACAAAATCACCATCCAATTGAGGCCCGAAGAGTTAGGGCGAGTAGAAGTAAAATTAGAGATTGGAGGTGACGGACGTGTGAAGGCGATGGTCATTGCTGACCGACCAGAAACGCTAGATTTACTGCAACGTGACTCACGCGTGCTAGAACGAGCTCTCCAAGAATCTGGTTTGAAAACAGATCACAACTCACTTTCTTTTAATCTGCAAGGCAAGGAAAGCGAAAATCAGTCCAGTCTAACGGCACAAAATGGGAAACAGTCAGAAGGCGAACATGATCAATCCGACAATGCTCAACAAAATAATCCGGATGATAGCCCTGTTTCAACAACAGCCATCGGGATAACACCCGATGGAACTGTGAATGTTTTGGCCTAATTAAAGGATACAGAAGATGGAAATAATCCAGACAACACCAGCTGTAAACCAACCCAAGGGCGACTCAGCGACGGCTTTGAAGGGATTGGGAGAAGATCTCAATACGTTTTTAACAATGTTAACAACGCAGCTCAAAAATCAAGATCCAACAAACCCGTTGGATACAAATGAGATGACAGCCCAGCTGGTACAGTTTGCGAACGTTGAGCAGCAGATCGCGCAAAATAAAAATCTAGAGGATTTAGTTAGACTGCAATCCTCTAACGCAGAATTTGGAGCCGTTAATTTTATAGGTCGGCATCTGCAAGTAGAAGGGGATACGACCAGCGTTGGTTCCGAGGGAACAACCTGGGGTTATCTGCTAGATACTGCGGCGACATCCGTTGATCTACATGTGGTTGATGCAAGTGGCCTACGAATTTATTCCCAAGAAGGTGAAACCACCGCTGGTGTTCGCCATGAATTCAGGTGGGATGCGACGGATAATAATGGCGATCCCATAGATCCTGGGCAATATAAACTCCTAGTAATATCCAGAGATGCCCAAGGACAAATTATGGACGGAAAACCGACAATAGACAGTACCGGCTTAGTAATGGGTGTGAAGTCAAATAAAACAGGGCCGAGTTTGCTGCTTGGAGAAGATATTGAAGTCACCTTGAGCGAAGTTATGAAAATTAAATAAGCCAAGGTTTTCAGCAAGGCAAAATGCCAATTAGTGCAAGAAAGCAAAATTTAATTGGAAAAGGAATGGTTAATGGGAATTAACCATAAAAACGGAGACTAAAATGAGTATTAATTCAGGACTATTTGCAGGCGTGGCAGCGGTAGCTGCCCAATCAACAGCTTTCGCTGTAATATCTGATAATATCGCCAACGTTAATACAGTTGGATTCAAAGATTCTACAACACAATTTCAAGCCTTGGTAACTCAAAGTTTGAGCACCGCGGCCACCGCTGGTGGCGTAAAAGCGCGTACTGAAACAGATCCTATAAAACAGGGCCTACTTGAAGGGACTGCCTCCAACACTGATATCGCAATTGATGGAAATGGCTTTTTTGTTGTAAACGAGCAGGCTGTTCCCACTGCCGCGGACGAGTATTTTCTCACACGCGCGGGAAGTTTCGTAAAAGATGAGGACGATCGGCTAAAAAATACGGCCGGCTTTTTTCTCCAAGGATATGCAACCGACGGTACCGGCACTATCCTCAATACAGGGACACGCGATTTGTTCAGCAGCCTAGAAACCGTTGATCTGTCAAAATTTCAGCGTACTGCCAAAGTCACGGAGAATGTTGAGTTAAACCTCAATCTAGATGCAAATAAAGCGAATGGTGGAACCGATGTCACAAACCTAACTGTCTATGATAGTTTAGGAAATGACTATCTTCTCCAATTAACCTGGACTAAGCAAGCCCCTGCCGCCGCTGCCGAGGATAATAGATGGTCTTGTACTCCTGTGTTGGTGGATCCTAGAGGTGCTATAGGCAACGTGGCTGCTACCGGAACAGAGTTTGAACTTCAATTCAACGCTGATGGAACACCAAACTTCATAACTGCCATGGGA
>CAYFGZ010000149.1:0-7424 GCA_964342575.1 uncultured Nisaea sp.
GGCAGCTTCAGGTCAAAATTTTGTAGCAAGCCATATTTTCCCCCGTTATATGGTTCCTGAAACATATGACAGTGGTGGACCCGCAACACTGCCCCATAAAGATCTTGCCCTGTACGTGGATGCGGCTAAGGAGATGGGTACTCCGCACCATGTATCTAGTGCGGCTCTCGAAATTTTAAAAGCCTTCGTGGAACATGATCCACAAGCCGATCAGTCGACGATTTATCGGTTTATCAAAGACAACAGCTAGGAAATTATCATGTCGGACATGCCCTTGCATTGGTTATCGATTAATAACTTGTCTAAACGGATATTGTCGCGTTCGCTTTCTCCGGTTACTCTTATGGAGCATTTTTTGGACCGGGCAGAAAGTCTAAATGAGACTCTGGGAGCGTTCCAACTAATTCCAAGAGAACAGGCGCTCAATGCCGCACGTTCCGCCGAATTAGCCCTGCAAGCGGGCCATTACGCTGGCCCGTTGCACGGAATTCCGTTTGCTGCAAAGGATATTATCGACGTCTCGGGTCTTCCGACGACTGCCGGATCAAGCAAATTGAGCGCCAATATAGCGAAAACAGATGCAACAGTGGTTGAACGACTTCGAAAAGCAGGAATGGTGCTGCTTGGAAAAACCAAGACAGTGCAATTCGCCATGGGCGCGCCAGGGATTAATCGCGATCTTGGAACCCCCAAAAACCCATGGTCACCAATTCATCATGTTCCCGGGGGGTCAAGTAGTGGGTCGGCTGTTGCTGTCGCTGCGGGTCTAGTCCCCATGGCACTTGGTACTGATACCGGAGGTTCCGTGCGTATTCCTGCTTCCCTTTGTGGTACTGTCGGGCTTAAACCTACTGTTTCCCAAGTGAGTCGAGCGGGGGTTTTCCCAATAAGCGAAACACTTGATTCCGTTGGCCCGCTTACAAAATCAGTTGAAGGTGCGGCGTGGGTTTATCAGGCTCTGCATGGAGCAGACGTAAGAGACCGCCACAGCGGAATAGCGCAAGGCCATAACGTTATCGAGGTATTAAAAAATGGTGCGACGGGGTTACGCATCGCCGTTGCTGACAATATATTTAAAGAAGACCTTGATGCGGAGGTTGAATCGGCGATCGACCTAGCAATTGGAGTATTTGTGGAATTAGGTGCACATGTTGAGACTATCGCTTTTAGCGAAGCTGGAAGGGCGCTGGAAGCTAGCCCTCGTCTCTTGATTAGTAGTGTCGAGGGAGCTCTGGCACATGAAAAATTACTTCCGGATTTTGACTCTTATGATGAGACGCTCAAGTTCCGTCTAGCAGAGGGGCGTAACGCATATGGTGTAGACTATCTTCGCGCCCGTCAGGCCTGTATAGAACTCGCCGCTGAAGCCGAGGCTTCGTTACGGGACTTTGACGTTTTCATTTCGGCCACGACTCCGAGTCCGGCTAAACCACTTGATGAGGTAGATGGTAGTACAGAGTCCTATCAACATTGGAACACCCGCTATTCCCGCAATACTGTCATTGGAAATCTATTGGGAATGTGCGCGGTTTCCTTACCTTGTGGATTTAGCTCCAACGGTCTCCCGATCGGGTTGATGGTGCATGCACCAGCTAGAGGTGAAGAGACTGTATTACGCGCGGCTTATGCTTTTGAACAGGCTACAAAATGGCATGAAAAATTACCTAAACTGGCCCAGGTGGATTAACTTTGGAGTTTAAATCCCTTGATAAGGTGAAGGGCACTCAAAAGCATTGCCGTCGCTCAGCAATATCCGCATGCCAGCGATTGGAAACCATGATTAGGACGATTTGGCGAATATGAAAAACTTCGAGCAAGCAGACAAGTTGTACTTAGAGGTCAGCTGCAAACATTCTAGGGGACCCAATCGTTTCCCCCTAAATATTTTAGGGTCCAAATTCCTTAATCCATTACGACACCGCCCCCAATATTCAATACCACACCAGTAATTTCAGATGCCTCACGCGAAGTAAGGAAGACGAAGCCATTAGCAATATCAGCCGCTGACTGGAGCCGGTTAAGCGGAATTTCATTAGCGGCTAAATCAGAGCTGAAATCTTCAACCGACTGATCGTCGCGTTTGCGCTTAGCAAACGTCGCCCAAGCCATGCCCTCATTCTTAATGTGGCCCGGAGCTATAGAGTTTACCCTGATATCGGGTGCTAACTCTATCGCCATAGCTCGGCTAAATCCGATCACGGCCGCCTTCGCTGCACAATAGACGGAGGTCTGTGCCCAACCTCTTTTCCCCGCCTGTGAGGCCGTATTGGTAATCGAGGCGTTTTCTACACCGTGCAGATAGTGTATCGCCGCTTTAGTGCAGAGGATCACCCCTTTTGTATTCACCGCGATAACCCGGTCGATATCTTCAGAGGATAGATCAACGAGATAGCCGGGAGTATTGGTCCCAGCATTGTTAATTAATGTGGTAATTCCAGCCATGGCTTCCTCAGCCTGCGCCATCATAGCCGTAACTTCATCAGTCGAGGTTACATTTGCTTGGAAACCGAACACCCGCCCTGACTCAGCTTGTAACACCTCCAATGCGCCAGCCAGAGCCGCCTCATTATAGTCGGTCAAAAATACAGACGCCCCCTCGGCAATAAAAGTCCGCGCTGTTGCCATTCCGATGGCTCCCGCTCCCCCTGTGATCACGGCCTTAATTCCTTTTAGCCTACCAGCCATTTCCGGTTCCTTTCGCTAGCTATATCGCTTCTTTTATTTTCCTGTTCGCCGCAGAACTTCAAAATCAAGGGTTTGTTTCAAACTTTCACACATCTTTCAAACTAATAATATTTGTTATTTCGATGACTTACGAGATAAAATCTATTCCCACTCAATCGTACCCGGAGGTTTAGAAGTAACATCATATACAACACGGTTTATTCCCGAGACCTCATTTACAATCCGATTAGAAATACGCCCCAGCAATTCATGATCAAAGGGAAAATAGTCTGCCGTCATGCCATCAGTGGATGTTACTGCCCTTAAGGCACACACATATTCATATGTTCTACTATCACCCATAACTCCTACGGTTTGTACAGGAAGCAAAACAGCAAAAGCTTGCCATATTTTGTCATAAAGGCCGGCCTTCCTGATTTCATCTAGATAGATTACATCAGCCGATCGCAAAATTTCTAGTCGATCCCGAGTTATTTCGCCTGGTATGCGTATCGCTAAACCCGGTCCTGGGAAAGGATGCCGGCCAACAAACTCCTCCGGCAACCCGAGCTCACGTCCTAGTAATCTTACTTCGTCCTTAAATAATTCCCGCAGCGGCTCAACCAATTTCATTTTCATTCGCTCTGGAAGCCCGCCGACGTTATGATGCGATTTAATCGTAACACTTGGCCCTCCAGTGAAGGAAACCGACTCGATAACGTCTGGATACAGCGTTCCCTGCGCAAGAAAGTCTGCCCCACCCATATTCTGTGCTTCAGCCTCAAATACATCAATAAACAGTTTTCCGATCGTCTTGCGCTTTTGCTCGGGATCAACAACTTTTGACAAATTATCTAAAAACAAACTCTCTGCGTCTTTGTGAATCAGGCTAATGTTATAATGGTCACGGAATAGTGTTACAACTTCTCGCGCTTCATTTGCTCGCATCAAGCCGTGATCAACGAATACACAAGTTAGCTGATCACCAATTGCTTCATTCAGAAGAACCGCAACAACGGAACTATCCACACCACCCGACAAACCACAAATCACGCGGCTTGGTCCCACTTGCTGTCGTATTTTTTCGATGGCTTCATCTTTAAATGAAGCCATCGACCAATCACCAGAGACGCCGCAGATTTTATGGGAGAAATTTTTGAGTAAGTTTACCCCATCCGGGGTATGCACAACTTCTGGATGAAATTGAACGCCAAAAAACTTTCGATGTTCGTCGGCAATTAAAGCAAATGGTGAACCCTCCGATGTTCCGACCACACAAAACCCGGGGGGAAGTGAAATCACACGATCTCCATGGCTCATCCATACTTCGTATCGCTCACCCTGCTTCCAAACATCATTTAGGAGACTACATTCTCCAATTATGGTTACAAAAGCTCGGCCAAACTCCCGTTGATCTGAGGCCTGCACCTCGCCTCCTAACTGCTTGACCATGGTCTGCTCACCGTAGCAAATACCTAGCACGGGGACCCCAAGCTCAAAGATCGCATCCGGAGCTAAAGGTGGTGCTACCCCGTGCACACTAGCGGGACCACCGCTTAATATTATACCTTTAGGCTTGTAACTGTTTAGAAACGAATCACTTATGGAATTAAAGGGATGAATCTCACAATAGACCCCCAATTCTCGAATGCGTCGAGCTATCAATTGGGTCACCTGCGATCCAAAATCTACTATCAGAATACGGTCATGATTAGGCTTTGATATGTTCATCTTAATTAAATCTAACGTTAACCCAGTCTGCCACTACCAAAATCTAGTATCGCGACACTAGTCAAATTTCGTGCCGTATCATTCTATTATCACCTAATTTTCCCCAAGAGCCACGCGTTAAATCGTTCAGCTGCCTCAAATTGTGCCCAGTGGCCAATACCGCAGAATATTTCTGTGGTTGCATCGGGCCGTCGTTCCTTTAACATTTCTATCCTAGCATCCAAATTCCCCATGGTAGTTCTGTCCAATTCACCCCAAGCGGCGTGGACAGGTGCTAAAATATTAGGTAAAGCCTCCAGTAACCGTAAAGTCATGGAAATGGGTCTGGATAGTGTCCGAGCCCTACTCGAATTAAGTAACTGCATGAATACAGCCAATTTCCCAACATTTTCAGGGTCCGCTAGCATTAGCCATTCCATATTGTTTCTAGCAGCAGCCATTTTTTCATCTGAAGATAGACCATCATGTATTTTTATCATGGAATCAGCCACCCTCTCACGAGGACCAAACCCTGCCGCGCCGACAACATTAAAACTTTTCAACCGTGCTTCCAGCATTTCGGCAACAACAGCCCCTATTACCGAACCAAATGAGAAGCCTACCATATGCAAACTTTCGTCAGAGGGGATAATCCTACATATTCCATGGTGTACTATTTTCGCAATTCCTTCCGCTGTATAGGGAGGTCCGGGGTCGTCACTTTCCCCCAAACCTGGTAAATCAGCAGCGATAACTCGAAAACCTTCTAACGCTATTTCTTCCACGTTTCGGCACCAGTGATTCCAAGCGCCATGACCACCATGCAAAAAAACCACTGGCACACCAGTCCCCCAGATATGCCACGTCATAGAACCGCCACCACAAATGGTTTGTTGTATCTCGGCCCGGCTAGCTATATCCTCAAGCCAAGACTCCGGAGCTGCCTCAGCAGCCGGCACTAAGGCCTGCATTATTCTTCGCCTGGCTGAAGTTTTCTTGTATAAGTCGGGCTAATTATCACTTCATTCAGTGTTACCCGCGCCGGCAGTTTCATAAAAAATACAACGATTTCCCCCATATCCTCCGACTGAATTAAACGCGCCCTTTCTTCCTTCGGTACGGGAATAGGCCGATAATCTAATATAGGCGTCTCATCTTCTCCTGGGCATAAAACACACGCCCGTATCCCATTGTTGCCTTCTTCCATATTCATTAATTGATTCAACGCCATTACCGCATGCTTAGAAGCACCGTAAGCCACGCCAGCTCGTGGCGAATAGCCTACACCTGCTTTCGAAGACGTTGTGATGATAGTACCTTCCCCTTGAGGACGCATTACCTCAAGTGCTGCCAGCGCGCAATTATATGCCCCTTTTACATTAACGTCGATTACTTCATCCCAACCATCAAGATTGCCACCACCCCAATTTCGATCCGTAACATTGATACCATGATTGTTGAATAGCAAATCCAACTTGCCATAACGTTTTTTTATATCCACTGCAAGCGCCTGCATCCCAGTGCGATCCATAGCATCTCCTTGGGCAATCTCGACTTTTCCACCAGCGTCGGCAATTTTTTTTGCTACTATTTCAAGAGGCTCCCTTCGTCGTCCTGTCAAAATAACTTTTACCCCCTCACGAGCAAGAGCTATGGCTGCTCCTTCCCCAATTCCAGTCCCGGCCCCTGTAACCCAGGCCACCATGTCACGTAAACTTCTCATTCTTTTCTTCCCTTTTGTGTATTATTCGTTCTAGAGCTATAAATCAATTTCGCTGTAAATACACGTACAGAAAAAATCTGGATGTTGCTCTAAGTGATTCATAAGCATATTCAAATTATCATGGCAATATGGCAAGGCCTTTCGGGCAATGCACGTGGCTCAATTTGGCTGATAATGGGCGGATTACTGGCCACCATAATGATTACCGGAATTAAATTCGTAGGACAGAGACTCCCCGTGCTGGAAATTTTGTTTTTCCGGCAAATGTTTGTCTTTATTATGTTGGGGCCAGTTTTAGTAAAAGAATTCCCTGGAGCTTTTCGCACCAAACGCCCCAGGATGCACTTAGCGAGATGCGCGGTCTCTATAGTAGCGATGACCACCGGTTTTACCGCTATTGTTCATCTGCCACTGGCGGAAGCAACAGCAATCAGCTTTTCTAGGGCTCTTTTTGCAACGCTACTAGCAGTCGTCATTCTAAAGGAACTAGTTGGAGTGCGTCGGTGGATCGCTACTTTTATCGGATTTTTCGGTGTATTAATCATTGTCCGACCTAGCCCCGAAGAAATAAATTTTTACGCGGTGTTAGCTCTATTTTCCGCAGCTCTCGTCGCCTGCAATCTGATAATGACAAAAACACTATCGGCAACTGAACGGCCAACGACTATTATGGCCTATCATGCAGGCACACTGACAATAGCGTATGCTGGCCCTGCGTGGTGGCTATGGATACAACCAACTATCGCAGAAATTACTTTTATTATAGGAATAGCAGTATTGATGTCTGCCGTTCAGTACTGCATGATTAGGGGTTATAAAGAAGCGCAAGCATCTGCGGCACAACCTTTAGAATATGTGCGCCTCTTGTATGCGGCTGGAATAGGGTTTGCTGTTTTTGGTGAAATCCCAACTAGTTGGACTTGGGCGGGAGCTGCACTAATTATAGGAAGCTCGCTTTATACTATTAAGAGAAACGCGATGAAAATCGAAAATAAATAGGGAAACGAGTAATTTTTAAAATATTGATTACGCGCAATCTAAAATATTGGAGTTAATAATGGCAAAAGCTATGTTTGGAGCAGGTTGTTTTTGGGGAATTGAGGAAACTTTTAGGAAAGTGCCCGGCGTTTTAGATGCAGCTGTTGGTTATAGTGGGGGCGTTACGGAAAATCCTACCTATGAAGAAGTTTGTTCCGGTGCAACCGGCCACGCTGAAGTAGTCGAAATACAATTTGACGAAAACGAAGTAGATTTTGAGAGTTTGCTGGCCGTCTTCTGGGATTGTCACGACCCAACACAACTAAATTATCAGGGCCCAGATATTGGA
>CAYFGZ010000150.1:0-7381 GCA_964342575.1 uncultured Nisaea sp.
CCATCGTTGGGGAGCGGGTCGTCATCTGTATTATGCCAGTTCCAACCATGATGTTTTTTGTTAGGGCTAACGCCCAAGCGGCTGGCGTTACTGCATCATGGCCCCATGATTCAGATGTCCATAATGATGAAAAGCCTAATTTGTCGGCCTCCTTCACCATTGTTTCGTTGAGCTTAAATTGGCTGCCATTATTGCCGATGCTTAGACCTAATTTCATAGCCGTTGAGCCTCCCAGTACTAGTATTTATAAGTTTATCGCATTAGTTTGGAAACATTGATAGTAGTCTATGGTTAAAAACATCAACGATAACGGACTTAATAGCCGTCAAAGCAATTTGGAGTGTTCGATGCGTTTTGGACTTTTTATGGCAACCCAATGGCCGGAAGGCGCCGACCTTACGAATGAAATTTCCAACCTTTGTCAGCAAACCCGAGTAGCCCAGGAGAATGGTTTCTCGTCGGTTATGGTGGGGCAGCATTTTTTATCGGAACCGCTCCAGATGATACAGGCAGAACCGTTAGTTGCGCGACTAGCTGTTGAAGCCGAGGGCATGACATTCGGTCTCGCGATACTATTACTCGCTATGCAAAACCCAGTGGTTGTTGCTGAGTATGCAGCGTCTTTGGACTGGATTACCAACGGGCGGTACATTCTTGGTGTAGGGTTAGGATATCGACGCGAGGAATTTGAGGCTTTAAACGTTGATTTCGATGAAAGAACTAGCAGGTTTGAAGAAGCTATCCCTTTGATTCGCCGATTATGGACCGAGGAGGAAGTTAGCCATCAAGGTAAACATTTTACAGTTGGGGGGCTCAGTGCCAGCATTAAACCAAAAACGCCTGGCGGACCACCAATTTGGGTTGGTGGTGACGTGGCGGCCGCTGTCAGACGGGCAGCTCGGTTGGGCTGCCCTTGGATAGTTCCACCAACCATGAGTTTTAACGATATTCTAGCAAGGATTTCTGCTTATAGAGAAGTTATAGACAAGGGCAAATACAATAACGTTAAGGCTCAACCTTTAATACGGGAAGTTATCATCGGTCAAACGCGGAGGGCAGCTATAGAAGCTGCGGGGCCGGCGTTATTGGCCAAGTATGAATCCTATGCTAGCTGGGGTCAGACAGAAACAAAGGGAGAGAGTCGTTTGGCTGACACATTTGATTCGTTTAGCAGAGATCGTTTCATTATTGGGGACGAAGCCGAAGTTATTGATGAAATTGTTAGATATAAGGAGACTTTTGGAGTAACCGATTTTCTAGTTCGTATTCAATGGCCAGGTTTTGGCCAAAACGGAGTCCTCGATGCTATAAGCCGTCTTGGCAAGGTTAAAGCGCTGATTTCTTAACAAACGCTTGCTAGTGGAACAGCTCCTGCTTTTATGGGAATTTTTTGCAACGCATCATATAATCTATCTAATTGGAATTTTTGTCTTTCTAGTATTGGTGTATCGATGTTCTTGGAAATATATTAAGTCTATTCGTGCACCACTGGTGCTAACTGGGCGGATCCACTTTGTTCAGGCCTGCATCCAATGGAAAAAACTATGCTTGGAGATTTATTAGATGACATCAACCCCAAAAAATATCGGCATTATTGGTGGTTCTGGAGCTTTGGGTGCGGGACTGGCTAAGCGTTGGGCACGGGCAGGACATCAAGTTGTGATTGGATCAAGAGATTATCATCGTGCGGAGATCGCGGCAGAAAAGCTCAATAAGGAGGCGGGAATAAATAGTATTCGTGGTCAATCAAATCTTCCCGCCGCTGAAGCATCAGAAATTGTAGTATTGACCGTTCCATTCTCGAATCAAATGTCGACGCTGGAGATTATTGCGACCGCCCTAAGTGGAAAAATTTTAGTTGACGTAACAGTACCGTTAGTTCCCCCAAAGGTGCGCACTGTCCATATCCCAGAAGGGGGGTCGTGCGCCAAGGCCGCTCAGCAGTTTCTTGGCAATGATGTGAGGGTTGTGTCAGCGTTTCAGAGCGTTGCTGCAACGCACTTAGATGACTTAGAACATAAAATCGATTGTGATGTTTTAGTCTGTGGAAATGATCCTGAAGCTCGGGAGTTAGTCGTACGACTGGCGGCGGATGCAGATATGAAGGCATGGCATGCTGGTGTAATTGCTAATTCCATAATATCGGAAGCAATGACGTCCGCACTCATATTTATGAATAATAGATATAAGATCGATGGAGCTGGTATAAAAATCACTGGCTCTCCAGGCTCTGCTAGTTGAGGCGTTAAGAAGTTATGGCTGCTCGTTTAACTCTTATTGCTCTTGAGGGGATACCATTAATTGAACCGGGTGATAATCTTCTAGAGATTATTTTACGAGCATTGGATCTTAACAACGAGCGGCTGACAAATGGTGATATCCTAGTTATAGCGCAGAAAATTGTTTCTAAAGCCGAGGGCCGCATCGTAAATCTTGAAGATGTTGAACCAAGTGTGAAAGCAACAGAGCTAGCAAGGAAAGCAGGGAAGGATCCGCGGCAAGTAGAATTGATATTGCGGGAGTCCCGAGAAGTGGTTCGTTCTAGACCGGGTGTCATAATAGTGGAACAAAATCTGGGCGTTGTGATGGCTAATGCGGGTATAGATCATTCTAATATTGATAGTACCGATGGAATGGAACGTGTCTTACTATTACCAGTTGATCCTGATAAAAGCTGCCGAGCGCTGCGCCAGGGGATCAGCGAACGGCTAGACGTCTCGGTAGCAGTGATCATAAATGATAGTGTCGGACGAGCATGGCGAGTAGGCACCGTAGGTTTGGCGATTGGTGTGGCCGGGCTTCCTGCGATAGTAGATCTTAGGGGTGAAAACGATATCTTTGGCAGAGAACTAATGGTTAGCGAACAGGCAGTTGCTGATGAACTGGCATCTGCGGCGTCATTGTTGCAAGGTCAGGCCGCGGAGCGGCTTCCCGTAGTTTTGGTCCGTGGGTTTGAGAGTGATGCACCCGACCAGAATTCAGAGGTACTGATAAGAAATCGAGATATGGATATGTTCAGGTGAAAAAGACTAGTATGCGGAAAGACAGGCTCTGCGTTCTTTCTGGTGGCGTTGGTGGAGCAAAATTGGCTTTGGGCTTATCTAAGGTTCTTTGTGCCGAAGATTTCTTGATTATAGCTAATACAGGGGACGATTTTAGACATTTTGGATTACAGATCTCCCCTGACATAGACACCATTATTTATACGCTCGCTGGCTTAGTTGATTCGGACAGAGGGTGGGGTTTAAAGAACGAGACCTGGAATTTTCTCGAGAGCATGAAGTATCTTGGAGCTGAGGGTTGGTTTAATTTGGGTGATAAGGATTTAGCGACACATTTCGAGAGAACTCGTCGTATAGATGAGGGAGAAAGCCTCAGCGATATTACACGAACTATCAGTATGTTATTTGAAGTCGATAATCTCATCGTTCCTATGACTGATTCTCCAGTCCAAACGATAGTAGATACACAGGATGGCCCGTTGCCCTTTCAGCATTATTTTGTAAGGGATAGAAGTTCCCCTATAGTAACCGGGTTTAGGTTTGAAGGCATTGAAATGGCTAAGCCCAGTCCAGGTATATTGGAATTTTTGAAGGGAAATAGAAGTTCAGTACTAATAGCTCCCTCAAATCCATTTGTAAGCATAGACCCCATACTTAAAGTTCCTGGATTACGTAAACTACTTAAAAGTGTGCCTAGTAATAGAGTGGCAGTGTCTCCCATTGTTAATGGATCAGCTATTAAGGGGCCTGCCGCAAAAATGATGACAGAGCTAGGTATTCCTTCAACATCTGTGGGCGTAGCTAACTATTATAAAGAATTTGTAGATGGTTTCGTAATTGATGAAACGGATACTGGGCATGTTCAGGAGATAGAGGATTTGGGACTTAGTGTTTTGGTAACAAAAACAATTATGAATACGCTAGAAGACAAAACAATTTTAGCGCAAGAGTGTTTGGATTTCATTGATAGCCTTTCGGGGAAATGATGGTCGCAGCAGTTGTACCAGTTAAGAATATAGCATTAGCGAAAAGTAGGCTGGCGGGCCTCTTATCGCCCATCGAAAGAGGACAGTTGGTAATGACTATGTTGGATGATGTTTTTAGGACAGTTTTGAAGTGCTCAGCGGTTACTGATATATATATAGTGGCTGACAATGACAGTTTTGCGGTACCAAGCGGTGTTAAATTAATTATTGAGGATCGAAATAATGGATATAATGAAGCTATCGTTGAAGCCTTGCACAATGAGCAAGTAGCAAATAGCGATGCTATGATAATTATTCCTGGAGATTTACCGTTAATACGCGTGGAGGAACTAGACTCATTTATTAGCGATTTTCCAAGTAGAGGGATTAGAATAGCTCCAGCGAGGGATGGAGACGGAACGAACGCGCTGTTGTTATCACCCCCAACTATTATGAAAACGCAATTTGGGATAGGAAGTTTCCTAAAACATCGTGAAAACGCAGAAAGTATTGCTTCCAAGGTTGAGATTGTAGATGTGCCAGGGCTTGCTTTTGATATAGATACTGCCCAAGATCTAATAGATTTTTGCAATATTTCGAGTGACACAGAGACATATAAATTTCTTAGAAACAGTGGTGTTGCAGAACGGTTATAGGATTAGATGTATGAATCGCTTGACGAATAGGAATGAGGTAGATTTTGACTATTAGACTAAATTGGCTCGATGAAGGGCGGACCCCAAGTGATCGGGAAGCTATTCAACTTGCAGAAATAGATGATCTATCTTTGCTGATGTCTGCTGCGCGTGAGAGACGAAATATAGGGTTTGGTCGAAATATAAGTTACTCAAGAAAGGTGTTCATTCCTCTCACCCAGTTGTGCAGGGATGTTTGTCATTATTGTACATTTGCAAAAGCCCCTAGGGATTTAGCGCAGGCATATTTGAATCCCGCCCAAGTAATTGAAATAGCAAATGGTGGTAAACGGATGGGTTGCAAGGAAGCTCTATTTACCCTCGGAGATAAGCCGGAACTTAGGTACAATTCGGCAAAAGAAGAATTGAGGCAGTTTGGGTATAAGACCACCCTCGAATATCTGCGGGCAATGGCTCTTTTAGTTTTTGAGGAAACCGGACTTCTTCCACACCTAAATCCCGGTGTTATGGCCGCCGAAGAAATTGTTAACTTGCGTGAAGCGTCGGTAAGCATGGGCATTATGCTAGAAAGTACTTCTGAGCGATTATTAGAGAAGGGGATGTGTCACTATGGATCTCCGGATAAAGACCCTAATATTCGTCTGAAGACAATAAAAGAAGCGGGTCGTCAAAAAGTCCCATTCACGACCGGTCTATTGATTGGAATTGGAGAAAATCGACGAGAGAGAATAGAAACACTCCTAGTTCTTCGGGAAGCTCATCGAGAGTTTGAACATATCCAGGAAATTATCGTTCAAAACTTTAGAGCTAAAGCAGACACCATAATGGCTGAATCGGAAGAGCCGAGCTTGGAAGATTTGCAATGGACTATTGCTGTAGCACGCCTAATTTTTGGCTCTCAAATGTCGATTCAAGCGCCTCCAAACTTATCATATACAGAAGCTAAAAAGTTGATAGGTGCAGGTATCAACGATTGGGGAGGAGTGTCGCCTCTTACCCCCGATCACGTAAATCCGGAGGCCCCTTGGCCGCACCTGGATAGATTGGCAGAAGAGACTGCGGAGGAAGGGAAAACCCTTGTTGAGAGATTGTCTATTTATCCTCAATATATCCGTGACTCAGCCGATTGGCTGAATGTAGGCTTTCGTGGGGCTGTTCTCGCAGCGAGTGATGCCGATGGCTTTGCGCGGACCGATGATTGGTCTCCAGGACAACCAGAAACAGTTTCAAATTCGATCCCAGCTATAAAACATACGGCGAACTTTAAAAATGATGCTTCCATAGAAATTTTGCTTCAACGGGCCACTGAAGGGGAGCCGCTAGGCGAGGATCAGATCTACCGATTATTTCAGGCGCGAGATGGCGATTTTAACTCGGTAATATCGGCTGCTGATCAATTGCGTAAAGAGGTTAACGGAGATGACGTCAAATACGTTGTTAATCGAAACATAAATTACACCAATGTCTGCTATTTTGGATGCCGATTCTGTGCTTTTTCTAAGGGTAAGACGGCCGAACATCTCCGAGGAAAGCCATATGATTTGCGTATTGAGGAAATAGTTCGTCGGGCAACCGAGGCCTGGAATAGAGGTGGTACCGAGGTTTGTCTTCAAGGAGGAATTCATCCGGATTACGACGGCAACACCTATTTGAATATCACTCGGGAGCTCAAGAAAGCACTTCCCGATATTCACGTTCACGCATTTTCGCCTTTGGAAATATTTCAAGGGGCTGCTACCCTGGACGTGTCGTTAGATACGTTTTTAGGACGCCTACGGGATGCAGGTTTGGGCAGTTTGCCGGGTACAGCGGCTGAGATACTTGACGACGAAGTTAGAGCGACTTTGTGTCCAGATAAAGTAAATACGAAACAATGGTTGGACGTCGTTGAAACGGCCCACAATGTAGGCCTTAAAACGACTTCCACCATTATGTTTGGCCATGTGGATTCTCCTATACATTGGGCAAAACATTTAATACACCTTAGAGATTTGCAAACAAGAACGGGAGGGATTACAGAATTTGTACCCTTGCCTTTTGTACATATGGAAGCGCCCATGTATTTGCGCGGTGAGTCGCGTCGAGGTCCAACCTGGAGAGAAACTGTTTTAATTCATTCCGTGGCGCGTCTGGTTTTACACCCAGGAATACAAAATATTCAGACTTCTTGGGTGAAGTTGGGACCAACGGGGGCGGGTCTATGTTTGAATGCGGGGGCAAATGATCTTGGGGGAACGCTCATGAATGAAACTATTACAAGATCCGCAGGTGCAAGCCATGGGCAGGAATTTTCGCCCCATCGCATGGATGAATTAATCACCTCACTCAAAAAGGTGCCTGGGCAAAGATCTACGCTTTACGGTAATGTTACTGAAGCTCAAATAAAAAAATCATATGATGCACCGCCTATCGCAGACGTAATCAATAATCCAGTCAGAAAATATGATAAGAAACAGTCTGAACGGGTTTTGAATCGTCCAGGTTTAGTGATTGAAACTGCAGCTGAGTGAAGGCTTAAGCAACATTATACTATGTTATAACGGTGTAAATATTTCCCTCGTGGCTCGGAAGGTAATTAGAAGGAATTAAGATGGCTATTGGTCTTGGATTAGGAATGGCGACATATACGTTCTCATCAGCAACAGGTTATTGGAACTGGGTTAAACGATGCGATGAGGCGGGTGTTGATTCTTTGTGGCAGACAGATCGTCTGGTTTCAAAAGAGCCGTTTCTAGAGGGCTTGACTGTTATTGCTGGG
>CAYFGZ010000151.1:0-7355 GCA_964342575.1 uncultured Nisaea sp.
GTCGATCAGCTTCTTTTCGGAGAGGCTCTAGATTTGGCCCTCGAGCCGCCTCTACTTCTATTGAAAAGCCCACATTTCCAGATTTAATAATTACGCCGCTGACCATCCCTAAACTAACTATATCTTTGTTGTGTTTTGGATCAACAACTGTTTTTAGATTTTTGAGAATTTGTTCTTCTGTAAGTGCCGGCATCCTTGAAATCTCCTCAAATATAACAATATGTGATAGTAGGGTGCATATCAATGTACGAAATGATTTTGCTGGGTGTCATTCGCCTAAAGTTTTGCATTCCATGGTAGTAATCTGCTATTAGCAGTTTGTTGATCTTAAAAGGAGAAAGAAAAATGTCCTGGGACAATCAAGGTGGCGGCGGTCCGTGGGGAGGCAGCGGCGGAAATGGTAACGGTAATGGATCTGGTTCGCCGTGGGGTCGACGCCCAGGTGGTCCAGGAGGCGGTGGGCAACCACCGGACATTGATGAAGTCATCAGAAGGGGACAGGCAAAATTGCGTAGCCTTTTGCCAAGAGGATTTGGTGGATGGAAAGCTATTTTATTGGTGCTACTCGTTTTGATGGGTATATGGGCGGCAAATGGTTTTTACCGAGTGCAGCCGAATGAAGAAGGCGTCCCGATGGTCTTGGGAAGGTTCTTGGGAACGACAACAAATCCTGGACTGCACTGGAACTGGCCGGGGCCGATAGGCAAGGTTTATACGCCTGATGTTACTGCGGAAAATCGAATCGAGATTGGATTACGTACTTCAGGAGAGTCGTCGAGAAGAGGTGCGTCTGTTCGTGATATGCCTGAAGAAAGTCAAATGATTACTGGTGATGAAAATATTGTCGACATTGACTTTGTCGTGTTTTGGAAAATATCCGACGCACCTAATTATCTATTCAATATTAGAAATCCTGATGAAACGGTCAAAATGGCCGCGGAATCTGTTATGAGAGCCATAATAGGACAGACTCCTATTCAGGAAGCATTGACTAGCCGGCGAGAAGATATTGAAAGTAGAACCCTTTCGTCTTTGCAGAACTTAATGTCCGAGTACAAGGCGGGGATACAGGTTAGGCAGGTGCAGCTACTAGCAGTTCTTCCTCCTAAAAATGTGATAGATGCTTTTGATGAGGTCTCGAGGGCGCGTCAAGATATGGATCGTCTAAAAAATGAGGCTGAAGCTTTCAGAAATGACATAGTTCCAAGGGCTAGGGGTGAGGCGCAACAGTTGCTGCAGGGTGCTGAAGCTTATAGACAAGAAGTTGTTAATAGGGCGCAAGGTGATGCAAATCGTTTTAACTCTGTTTATGCAGCCTACCGTCAAGCCAAAGATGTAACCACGACTAGGATTTATCTAGAAACGCTAGAAGAAATTTTTTCCAACGTTAATAAGGTGATCATAGATAGTAAATTGGGTGACGCCGGTGGAGCGGGAGTAATTCCTTATTTGCCGCTCCCAGAAATACAGAAACGCCGTAAGAAAGACGACGGAAATGATTCTTCGAGTAGGGGGGGCAACTAATGAATAAACTTCTTATAGTCCTAGCGGCGCTAGGAGCAATTTTGTTGGTGGTCGCCAGCAGTTCACTTTTTATAGTGGAGCAAACGCAGCAGGCGATAGTTCTATTTTTTGGTAAGCCGCAAGAAACGATCAAAAACCCTGGTCTTTACGTAAAGGTGCCTTTTGCGGAAGAAGTTGTCTACTACGAAAAAAGGGTTCTAGACCTGGATCCACCAAAAGAGAGAATGATCTTAGCGGACCAGAAACGGTTAGACGTTGATTCTTATGCTCGTTATCGAATAGTGGATCCTCTCTTGTTTTACCAAACCACTCGCAGAGTATCGGAAGTATCGGGAAAACTGACACCTATTATTAATTCATCGCTTCGACGGGTTCTGGGTAATGAAACATTACTCGACATACTTTCGGGCAAGCGTGCTACTATAATGGTGGATATTCAGAAGGCTGTTAACGATGCTGTTAAACGTTTTGGTATGGAGATAGTGGAGGTTCGGGTCCGACGGGCCGATTATCCAGACGAAACCAGAAGCAATATAGAAAACAGAATGAAGTCTGAGCGAGAGAGAGAGGCAAAGGAATTTAGAGCTCGTGGCTTTGAAATGGCCGAGGGAATTAGGGCAGACGCTGGGAAACAAAAGATAGTGATATTAGCGGAAGCCAATAAGAAAGCTGAAACACTGCGTGGTGAAGGTGACAGTCAGGCTATCAAGATTTATGCTGATGCGTTTAATCAAGATCCGGAGTTCTTCGCTTTCTACCGGTCGATGCAAGCCTATAGGAAGTCTATAGCGTCTGAAGACACAACTTTGGTGATCTCTCCTAAGAGTGATTTCTTTAGATTTTTTGGAGATATTAGAGGACGACAAGAAAAAGAGAAAAAGTAAAACGGAATACAGAGTATATAAAAGTCGGTAGGTGCACCCTTGAAAGATTTGCTAACCGCTTTAGCCCTAGTTTTGGTAATAGAAGGTATTTTGTACGCATTGTTTCCGGTTAAAATGCGAAGCGTTGTGGCTGCTATGATGGAAATGCCAGATTCCTTGTTGAGGCGATCGGGAGTTGTTGCCACAGTGATAGGTGTTGGGGCAGTTTGGTTGATTAGGGGATAAAATTTTGGCGATTAAAAATTGCCATGATTGATCGAAGTTTTGACAAGACAACGTCATGTTGTTGTCATATTTTTCGGTAAAAAAAAGTCATCTGATGTTTAAAAGAAGGTGTTATTTTTATGCGACACAACTGTATATTAGTTAACAAGACTCCCGAAGGGAGATGTACCGCTGGGGTTGCATTTTTAAGGATCTTCCTTTGTTTTATGCTTTTGGTGTTTTTTTATTGTTACAAAGCGGATGCAAAGGCTCTTCCTGAAAGTTTCGCTGGTTTAGCGGCGAAACTATTACCCTCCGTGGTAAACATCTCTACCACGCAGATCATTCAGAGCTCGGGCAATCCAAGGCATAATTTTCCGCAATTCCCGCCGGGATCACCATTTGAAGAATTTTTTAAGGATTTTATGGAGCGTAATGGACGTCGGGGTGAGACACCAGGTAGGAATGAACAAAACCCTAAAAGGAGAGCGAGGTCTTTAGGATCAGGATTTATAATTGATTCGTCAGGGATAATCGTTACAAACAATCACGTTATCGCAGAGGCTGATGAAATAAAAGTTCGATTGCAGGATGACACGGAATTTGAGGCTGAGATTTTAGGAAGAGACCCAAAAACTGATATTGCAGTTTTGAGGATCAAACCCGGGAAATCAAAATTGGTAGCTGTAGAGTTTGGCGACTCGGATAAACTGCGGGTAGGCGATTGGGTTGTTGCAATTGGAAACCCGTTTGGTTTGGGAGGTACTGTAACGGCCGGAATAGTGTCTGCGCGAGGGCGGGATATAAACCAGGGACCATACGACGATTTTATACAAACGGATGCTTCGATAAACAAAGGAAATTCTGGTGGGCCTCTCTTTAATCTTAATGGCAAAGTTATAGGCATTAATACCGCTATTTTTTCTCAAAGCGGTGGGTCCGTTGGTATTGGTTTTGCTGTTGCGTCGCGCTTAGCAAAACCGGTAGTTAAACAACTTAAGGATTTTGGACGCACTAGACGGGGATGGTTAGGCGTACGGATACAAATGGTAACAGATGAAATTGCCGAAAGTTTTGGATTAAAAGATACTTCGGGAGCACTAGTCGCCGAAGTTTCACATAAAGGGCCTGCTAAGAAGGCCGGCATCAAGCCAGGTGATGTAATTCTTACTTTCAATGGGAAGAAAGTGGAGTCTATGAGGCGATTGCCTAGGATTGTAGCCGAAACCCCAATAGGCATCGATGTGCCTGTAATATTATGGCGGGCGGGACGCAGAATTCAGGTCATGGCTCGAATTGGAGAGCTTGAGGAAGAGTTGACCAAGAAGGCAAGTACTAGTAAACGGTCAGGGAAAAGTGAGCGGAACCAGACTGTCAAGTTGACTGAACTTGGCATGACGCTTGGGAATTTGAATGATAAAACTAGAAAACAGTTTTCCATAGAAAGTAAGGTAGCTGGTGTAGCTGTGATAGAGTTGGATAGAAATGGGTTAGCAGCTGAAAAAGGTGTTCGTACAGGGGATGTGATCATAGAGGTCGATCAAAAAGCAGTTTCGTCAGCGTCAGAAGTACAGGGAATAGTGCTAGACGTTGTAAAAAAGAAGATTAAGAAATCCGTTTTGTTCACCATAAACAGGCGAGGCTCGATTAGATTTCTTGGTTTACGTGTTGTCAGCGATTGAATGGGTTATAGCGAGAACTGCATCAGATAGTGAATAATTGGCTATGTTTTGTTATTTCCCTGTCAGAAAACAACAAGCAGCGTCCAGGAAATTTATCTTTGCTATTATTATATGACAAACTCTTCTTTGGAATAGCCTTGCAGATATAAAAGAGCGGTTAAGTCACCATGATTTATTCTGAATGGTGCTATTGCTTTAACCGTGGGTTTGGCTCTAAAAGCAACACCCATCCCAGCTGATTTAATCATCGGTATATCATTAGCTCCATCTCCAACTGCTAATACATCTGAAGCAGTAAGGTTTAATTTCTCACTTTCTTTTTGCAGTAAATCCGACTTTGCCTCACTATCTATTATGGGCTCGTCCAGACCGCCTGTTATAATATTATTTGATGTTGTAAGAGTATTCCCATAATTAAAATCAAAACCTAGTTTCATTTTTACCATCTCTGTTACGGAGATTAGTCCACCAGATACTAGGCCGGTTTTTGCCCCATGAGCCCCCATGGTTTTTATAAGGGTTTCGGCTCCAGCGGTTATTTGTATTTTGTCTACTAGTATTTGCGTAATGAGGTCTAGAGGTTTTCCGGTTAGTAGCCGAACTCGCTGCCTAAGAGCTAATTCGAAGTCTATTTCACCGCGCATAGCTTGGTCGGTTATACCCGCCATTTCTTCATTTATTCCAAAAAATGTTCCGATATCATCCAGCGTTTCATTCTGGAGTATCGTTGAGTCCATATCGGCTATAAGAAGTTGTTTACGGCGATTAGTCGATTCTTGAATGTTTTTATCGATTGGGATATCCATTAAGGCATTATCTATAGCCTGGGATGCTGCGTTTTTGCTAAGTTCTTCAAAGGAAATATCAACAGCGTCTCTTGGCGCCAGCCACCTAATCTGGCAATTGGAAGCTCCTGCTGCAATCAACGTGTCCCTAGCCCGATTAATTACGCCGCTGGTGAGCAGCTCGGTATTGGGGGTAACAGTTAAAGTAAGTACGAATTGCATAGTAGGATGTTATGCCGTAACGGTAGAGTGCGTGTCTAGAGTTGTCTGGAAGAAATGATATGAAAGCTATTATTATTTGTGGACCGACGGGTAGTGGTAAGTCGGCTTTAGCAGTTAATTTGGCTCAACGGTTCGATGGTATAGTTGTAAATGCGGATTCTATGCAGGTATATCGGGAACTTGAAATTTTATCTTCTAGACCAAAAGAGGAAGATATGCGATCTGCGCCCCATCGCCTTTATGGGATAATGTCCATGCATCAAGTGTGCTCGGTTGGGGTTTGGAGAAGTATGGCATTGGATATTATCGATGCCTGCCAAAAAGCGGGAAGGCTTCCGATCTTATGTGGAGGGACCGGAATGTATCTTCGATTTTTGTTAGGTGAATTATCAAGGATACCGGATATACCAGCTGTCATAAGAAGTGTCACACGAAAAACACTTGAGGAAATTGGAAACAAGGAGTTTAAGCGATTATTGGTTGAGCGTGATCCCATTTCGGGAAGACATATTGCAACAGGCGATAGTCAGCGCTTAGCTCGAGCTTGGGAAGTGTTAGAAGCCACAGGTTCTTCCATAAGATACTGGCAAAAAAAGGAACGAAAGAAGAACTTAGAAAAAGAATTTTACTCGATATTACTAGTGCCAGAGCGTCGCATATTGTATTCACTATGTGATAGGAGGTTTTTAAAATTTATTGATAAAGGAGCTATAGACGAGGCTAAAAGAATAAAAGAACTTAATCTTTTGCCGGGGTTACCAGCAGGCAAGGCACTTGGGTTGTCGGAGCTGTTTCGATATTTGAATAAGGAAATTGACCTGACGACTGCTATAGAGTTGGCCCAACGCGCTACTCGCAGATACGCAAAAAGGCAGATGACCTGGTTTCGCAATCAACTGAATGAGGATTATTTAATGGAAACGCAAGATAATGACGAAGTTCAAACTCAACTGGTGTCCAATATTACCCAGTTTCTGGAAAAATAGTTATTTTACGCAATAATCGGAAAGATTGAACATAAAAAACTTTCCAAAAACGTCTTTTTTTTAATTGACGATCTAGCTGTAGTATTGTAGAGCTTCCTCGCGGCGCGAACCACCGAGATTCGCGCCGCTATCGGTCATGGCAATACTTGTGAAAAGAAAAATTAGAGATGATAGCTTCTAACCCCAACACCCGACAGGCAAAAGAATATGTGAGTGGCGCCGCGACCATTGTGAAAGCACTACAAGATCAGGGCGTTGAGGTGATTTTTGGTTATCCGGGAGGGGCAGTTTTACCGTTATACGACGAATTATTTAAAACTAATAAGTTGAGGCATATTTTGGTTAGGCATGAACAGGCAGCGGTTCATGCGGCAGAGGGATATGCCCGTTCAACCGGCAAGACTGGAGTGGTCTTGGTCACTTCGGGGCCTGGTGCTACAAATGCTGTTACCGGACTTACGGATGCCTTAATGGATAGTATTCCAATCGTATGCCTAACAGGACAAGTACCTACTCATCTGATAGGGACAGATGCATTTCAGGAAGCCGATACTACGGGAATAACTCGAGCATGCACAAAGCATAATTATTTGGTGAACAAGTCGAGTGATTTGGCTGACGTTATGCATGAGGCATTTTACGTTGCCGCAAACGGTCGACCAGGGCCAGTCGTCATAGATTTACCGAAAGATATACTGTTCGCAGATGCGCCCTATTATCCGCCAGACGATACCAGGGCTTGCGCCTATCGGCCAAGATTAGATGGAGATAGAAAAAAAATAGAATTGGCTACGGAATTGATGGCTGAGTCGAAGAAACCGATCATTTATGGGGGCGGTGGACTGATTAATTCTGGCCCACGTGCATGTGATCTGTTGGCGGAGTTCGCTGAGATTAGTGGATTTCCAGTTACATTAACGTTGATGGGTTTGGGGGCGTTCCCTGCGTCTAACCTAAACTTCCTAGGCATGTTGGGTATGCATGGAACCTATGAAGCTAATTTAGCGATGCACAATTGTGACGTTATGCTTAATATAGGTGCACGGTTTGATGACAGAGTTACCGGTA
>CAYFGZ010000152.1:0-7232 GCA_964342575.1 uncultured Nisaea sp.
TTCCTCCGTTATGGACTAGGTCTGGTTTTTATGATGCCCTTTTTTTTTCAGCTTAGCGTTTCCGATTTCCGTCGGGCTCGCGTTAGGGTTCATGCGACGAGGGGAATTTTGCATGCGTGCGGGGTGATGTGCTGGTTTTATGCTATGAGCCAAATACCTATCGCCGAGGTTACAGCAATAGGCTTCACCGCTCCAGTTTTTGCAACGGTGGGTGCAGCTTTGTTCCTCGGAGAAACGGTACGGGTGCGGCGAATAATAGCAGTGGTAATTGGTTTATTAGGAGCCATTATAATCATAAGGCCTGGATTGGTCGAAATTGAGTTGGGGGTGCTGTTAATGCTCATAGCGGCTCCCATTTTCGCGATCTCGGACTTACTATCGAAAGTACTAACAAGGCGTGAAACGGGACCAGCTTTGGTCGCTTATCTGTCTGTATTCGTGACACTTACAATCATGATACCTGCTATTTATGTTTGGCGGGCTCCAACAGTAGAAGAGTGGTTTTGGATGACTGTTACCGCCGGCTTGGCGACGTTGGGTCATCTTTGTATGGTTCAAGGTGTGAAAATTGCCGAATTGTCGGCGCTTCAACCCATTAAGTTTTTTCAACTCATTTGGGCGGCTCTGATAGGGTATTTATTTTTTTCAGAAGTTCCTCAGATATGGACATGGTTAGGTTCGTTAGTGATTATTGGAAGTACCAGTTATATAGCTCATCGAGAAACCAAAGTCGGAAGCAAACAATGAATTGCAAATTTGCCGACAGCCTCTAATTTGGTTTTGGGGGTTTTATCTTGTGTTTTTTTGCAAATGGTTCAAGTTCACTCATTAAGCCAGGATAGAGTTCCAGACCGTTCCTTATTGCCTCAGCTTTCTTCGCAAAAGCTTTATCTCCAGGCAGTCGAACGATTTGACTGCCTGGAACTGGCGGGTTTGATCGACAGGCATTAGCCAACCAGCTGGTTTGCTTCTTAAATTCTTTCAGCCCGCAAAAAGCACTTGGGTCGGTCACCTTCAGATATACTGATGCTCCCCAGCCCTCCGCTGGATCGGCCCTACCAAATCCAGACAGTCCTTGCGTCAATGCCTCGATAATTAAGGCTAAACCGAAGCCTTTGTGACCATACTCTTTTCCCCCTATAGGCATAATAGTACCAGGTGGTTCGGTAAACAAAACACTTGGGTCGTTACTTGCCCGCCCTAGATTGTCTTGAACCCAGTCACCGGGTAACTTTTTCTCTTCAGCGTAGTAACGGTTGGTTAGACCGTTTGTCGTAATAGAAGCACTAATATCTATCAAGAGTGGATGGTTATTCGTTGGTATTCCAACGGCTATTGGGTTTGGTGTGAATGCTGCTTTTATTCCCCCGTACGGAGCAACGCTTTCTACAGATGGATCTGATGAAGCCAATTCGATCATAAGACCTTTATCGGTAGCACGTGTTAAAAATGCTGCTAAGCATGCAATATGACCACTACGACGGATTGCTATGGTAGTTATCCCATATTTCTGGGCCCGTTCAATTGCTAGGTCAATCGCCATCGCGGTTAACCATACCCCAGATATGCGGCATCCGTCCCATACTACAACAGGGCCTCGATCATTAAGGACAATGGGTTGTCCTGTTCCTAATAGCAGACCCTTTTCTAAGCCCGTCAAATAGGCTGGGATTTGAGCAATCCCATGGGTTGTGTGTCCAATCAGGTCAGCTTCAACAAGGAGTGGGGCAACGACGTGGGCTTTTTCTTCATCCATACCGCTGCTACAAAACAACTTTTCGACAAAAGAAATCAAATCGGCAACGTTATATTTTTTACTCATACCAGAAAATCCAGTTCTTCATCGTTTTTTAGTCGCCATTACTAGCAAACCTCACGGTAAAGGGTAATACTAAAACCTGGAAGTTTAGTTTACTGATTTTAAATCGTTTTAGATATAGAGTTCAACTAAGAGAGTTGATGGTAATGACTGGATTTGATTGTGAAACATTATAATATATTGGATCAACGCACGGGCGGCATGGGATGGTTTTCTTAAAATGGGTGAATGGTACAGTGTCCCAAAGCTAATATTGAGGCATTATTTGACCAAAAATCGTGCGGAAATATGCATGAGCGTCTGCGGATTAGTTGCCTTAGTCACCCCTTTACTTCTTTGGGTGTCGTGGTCTAAGGAGATGCTCAAATTGGTATTAGCGATGGGGTTTGCCGCTTTTCTCTTGGCGACATTTTTCGCACAATATGCATGTCCCGAAGCGGTAGAACCGGAAGAAAATGACATACCGAAGCCGGAGGATTTACCTATAAAGGTTGAGGGGCAACTGACGGTTTCAAGACAAGCTGAAAAGGGTTGGAGAAATCGTTCTTAGAACTAAAAACCAATAGTTCTATTATGAATTAAATGACCGTTATAGTCTTTCTGCGATGTGATTATTTTTTTATGGGCAGTATGTGATGCAAAAAGGTACAATTAACTTAGGCATAATGGAGCGGGTAATTTTTGGGCAGCCGAGTGCTACTGCTCTTGTTGAGGAAGTAGATCGCATAGGTGCCAAGAATGTTTTTCTGCTAGTTGGAGGGACTCTTAACAAAGAGACCGACGAAGTAAAGAAGATTGTAAAAGCTTTAGGACATCGGTTCTGCGGAGTCCACGATCGTATGCCTGCTCATTCTCCAAGAGATGCAGTTGTTGAATGTGCTAATTTAGCTCGTTCATGTAATACAGATTTATTAGTTACGTTTGGCGGGGGCTCTGTTACTGATGGTGGAAAGGCGGTTACGATTTGCTTAGAGCATAATATATTGGATGTCGACGGTTTGGAGCCATTTCGAACGGTAGTGAATGAGAAAGGGAACCGAAGATTTCCAGAATATGAGGCACCAACTGTTAGACAAATTGCTATCCCAACCACTTTGTCAGGCGGAGAATTCAACGCCCGTGCAGGGATTACTGATTCTCGATTAAAACTCAAGCAATCATTTGTTCATCGCGGGATAATGCCTATATCAGTAATTCTCGATGGCGCTATAACTCGCCACACCCCGGAATGGTTGTTTCTGTCCACTGGAATTAGGGCTGTTGATCATGCAGTAGAAACATATCTATCGCTTGACGCCAACGATTACTGGGATGGTGCTGCTTTACATTCATTAAAACTACTTCATGAAGGCTTAACCAGGGTCAAACAGGATGCCGACGATCTGGAAGCTAGGCAAAAATGTCTTATGGGGGCCTGGCTCTCCATGACGGGAATAGTGTCAGGTTGTCGTTTGGGGGCTAGTCATGCGATCGGCCATATACTAGGCGGCACAGCTAATGTTCCTCATGGATATACCTCCTGTGTAATGTTGCCTCATGTACTCGCATGGAATAGATCTGTAAACGGTGAGAGGCAGCACAGTCTGTCGATGGCTCTGGGGCAGCCGGACGTGCTTGCGGCCAAACTCATAGCGAGTTTAGTTGAAGAACTTGGAATGCCTCAGAAATTGGGGGATGTAGGGGTAACGCAAAGCCAGTTTGTCGACTTGGCGAAGAATTGTATGCTTGACGACTGGACATTTTCTAATCCCAGAATGATTCGTACGCCAGAACAAGTAATAGAAATACTGGAGCTAGCAAGTTAAGTTATCACTTTTTCTGGGGTATTCTTCCAAACTCACTACAAAGAAAGCAAGCAGTTTATGGTAGGTTGATAGAATTTGTCGCCTGGCCTATGTTTCCGATAAAAGATTGACTAACAAAAATAGCGGGTCTAGATGTCTCAAAAACGCGATAAAATGATACAAATGGATTTCCAGTCGTTAATCTTGGCCCTTCAAAACTACTGGGCTACACAGGGATGCGTTATTTTGCAACCGTATGACATGGAAGTTGGCGCCGGCACATTTCATCCTGCGACTACTCTAAGATCACTTGGCCCGGACGACATTTGGAATACCGCGTATGTTCAACCATCTCGCCGGCCCACGGACGGCCGATACGGTGACAATCCAAATCGTCTTCAGCACTACTACCAATTTCAAGTTTTACTAAAGCCGTCTCCTGTGGATAGTCAAGAACTGTACCTTGGTTCTCTAAAATCAATTGGTCTAGACCCGCGGGACCACGACATTCGTTTTGTCGAGGATGACTGGGAAAGCCCTACTTTAGGTGCATGGGGACTTGGTTGGGAGGTGTGGTGTAACGGGATGGAAGTATCTCAATATACCTATTTTCAGCAAGTTGGTGGAGTGGAGTGTACGCCCGTACCTCTAGAATTAACATACGGTCTAGAGAGATTGGCGATGTATATTCAAGATGTGGACTCCATATTTGATCTTGATTGGAACGGCCTGCCGCCAGAGAGTGGAGGAAAAACATACAGAGAAATATTTCATCAAGCGGAACAAGAGTACTCAACGTACAATTTTGATGCGGCAAATACCGCCCAATTATTCAGACATTTCGCTGATACTGAAGCGGAGTGCGAGAGCTTACTTCTTCGAGATCCACCTTTACCGCTACCCGCATATGATCAATGCATGAAGGCAAGTCATCTTTTCAATCTTCTTGATTCCCGCGGGGTGATAAGTGTGGCAGAACGCCAGAGCTATATTGGCAGGGTAAGGGCTTTAGCTCGAAGATGTTGCCAGATTTGGGTGGAAGAGGGTGGCCGATGGAAAGCGCGCGAGCTCGAACGAGTTGAGGAATGTGGAGATAGCGGCAATGGCTGAATTCCTCATGGAAGTGTTTTCCGAAGAAATTCCCGCGCGAATGCAAAAGCAGGCCGCTGAAGATCTTACACGATTATTAGATTCTAGGCTCAAAGATGTGGGGTTAAAGTTTGATAAAATAAGTCATTACGTTACACCCAGAAGGATAACGGTTGTGGTTGGTGGGTTGCCGACGGAACAGCCGCTGTTGCGGGAGGAACGCAGAGGGCCTCGTGTTGATGCACCTAAGGCTGCCCTAGACGGGTTCCTCCGATCTAATAATATTCATAAAGAACAGCTCGAGGAGCGGAAAACGCCAAAAGGAGAATTCTATTTTGCAGTTGTGGAGACCCCGGGAAAATTAACCAAACTTATATTACCCGAAATTATAGAGGAAGTATTGCGTCAGCTGCCATGGCAGAAAAGCATGAGATGGGGCCTGAATTCTTTTCGCTGGATACGCCCGTTACATCATGTTTTGGCAATTTTTAATGGCACTGTCTTGGAAGGAGCGTTTGAACTTGGGCATGACACTTTATTTTTTACCGATGAGACGCGAGGGCATCGCTTTATGGCCCCAACGGCCGTCAAGGTATCTTCTTTTGCTGATTATGAACAAAAATTAAAAGAATCTTTTGTGATAATTGATCGAGAAGAACGGAAGTTAAGTATTAGAAGAGAAGGGGAGAGACTGGCGGCTGAGCAAAATCTTATTCTCCGGCAAGATGAAACTCTTTTAGAAGAGGTGTGCGGCTTAGTCGAATGGCCGAATACGATAATGGGAAGGATTGATGAGGAATTTCTAGAAGTCCCTTCAGAAGTATTAATATCAGCAATGCGAAGCCACCAAAAATATTTTTCGTTAGAAAACTCGCTTGGCGAACTAGCGCCATTCTTTATTGCGGTATCCAATATGCCGTTCGACCAGAAAAGGAATAGAACTACTATAGCAGGAAATGAAAAAGTATTGAGGGCCAGGTTGTCAGACGCGCGCTTTTTCTGGAAGCAAGACTTGGAGTCGAAATTGGAGACGAGGGTGGAGGCTTTAGCTAATATTAACTTTTATGAGAGGTTAGGTTCCCTAGCCGATAAAACTGTTCGGTTGCAGAATTTAGTACGAGTGTTATGTGAGTTCATTCCCAGAGCTAAAAAAGAATACGCCCAGCGGGCGGCAAGACTAGCGAAAGCAGATTTGACTACAGCTATGGTAAATGAATTTCCGGATTTACAGGGAATAATGGGGGGGCATTACGCTAAAATCGATGGGGAAGTCGATAGTGTTTGTTCCGCAATTTCTGGTCACTATGCTCCGCAGGGACCTTCAGATGCCTGTCCGACGGAGCCAGTAACGATTGCAGTAGCATTGGCGGATAAATTAGATAGTCTGGTCGGATTTTTTGCAATCGACGAGAAACCCACCGGTTCCAAGGACCCCTTTGCACTGCGGCGTTCAGCTCTGGGCGTTATAAGACTAATCACGGAAAATAAACTTCGAATTCCACTGACGGAAATTATAGGAAAGACTTTAGAAGGATACCCAAAGCTTGAAACTTCCAACAAGCTATTAGAATTTATTAATGAACGCATGAAAATTCATCTAAGATCTGAGGGTGTTTCCAAAGACTTAATCGCGGCAATTGTGTCTGTTGGAGAAGAGGATGACCTATGCCGGCTTGTCGCGCGGATTAACGCATTGGATAATTTTTTGAAAACAGACGATGGGGCGAATCTACTTGTAGCTCACAGACGTGCAGCTAATATTTGTGCAATCGAATCAAAGAAGGATAAAACTTCATACGTGGGCGCTCCAAATCCAGAAATTTTTGAAATTGAGGAAGAAAAAGTAATAGCGGAAGTGCTGAAAAATATTCAAGAAAGGGTAGCTGTTTCTCTAGGACAGGAAGATTATGAGGCGGCTATGCATAGTCTAGCCACTTTGCGGGTTCCTTTGGATAGGTATTTTGAAAGAGTAACGGTTAATGCAGAGCATGCCGAAGTTCGCAGAAACAGATTAGAGTGTTTGGCCCTAATTGTATCCACAATGAATAGGGTGGCGGACTTTTCCATTTTGGAAAACTGATCGACAATAAACGATATTTGCATTGTGATTCTGTATTTCCGGATAACCGACCATAAAAAAGTGTGCTTTTGGATTAAAAAGAATTATCAGTTTTAAGATTAGTGCATTATAAAGTAGAAGCGTAAGCGGTAAGCGGGCGTGGCGGAATTGGTAGACGCGCCAGACTCAATTGTGGGTCCTCGTGACTGGAAACTACACGAGAGTAGATGTCAAATTCGGGGAAGGCTTCCAGGTTAAGCTGATGCTGATCCCGAGCCAAGTTTGCAGTTAACTGGTTGATGAACTGTGAAAAGGTGTAGAGACTTGACGGCATCCACCTAAGCCTCTTCCAGAGGTAGGGTGATGGGAAAGTCCAGACCACAAACGCTTCTGATTGAGGCGGCGACGAAAGGCGTAGTTGGTATGCAAAATCTGGTTTCCTCTGGAAGTGGGAGTTCGAGTCTCCCCGCCCGCACCACTT
>CAYFGZ010000153.1:0-7170 GCA_964342575.1 uncultured Nisaea sp.
CGGTAAGTGCAGTGGAAAAATTCTTCAACCCTCCCTCTGAAGCATCCGTTTCGGCTAATGCAAAAAGTTGCGATTCTGCAATCTCAATTTGGTCTATTGCGGGATTATCTATTTTATGAGAATACGCTTCGTTAACAACATTTTCTCCAATCTCAATTAACTCTCGGCGAAGAAAGTCATCTTTTACCGCTCGACCATAATCTTCTGAGTTTATGACTGTTACGACGGAAGCTGCTAGCTGAACTAGATATTGAGCGCCGCCAACGTCGGCTAAAGCCTCATCATTATCGAATAATGGCTTCAATGTGACGGGATTAGCGATCTGCCCGCGTTCGACCAATTTTCCGCAGGCCTCATATATACGTCCGTGAACAGGATCGCAGAAGTGTTCTGGGTTTAAAAAGTCACTAACTTTTTCAAAAGCTCGATTGTTTACGAGAATGGCTCCTAGTAGGCCTTGTTCTGCCTCAATGTTATGGGGTTGCTCCCTGATTTCTGCTTGACGCACTGCGGGGCTCGAAAAGGCGGTTAAGTTTGACGAAGAACCTATTGTAGACATCGGGACAGTCTAACAGAAATAACCCTTATCATCATGTAAAAAAGATCCACAACTAATCAACAGGTGCGCTGGATAACAGTCTTTTCTGGTTGTGAATACTGTTAATAATGGGGAAAAAAAATGTTGATGAAAGCGTCGTCATATCTCTTCTATTTTATCCCCATATCTAGCTATCCTTCAGCAGGTGATTCGGGACCGGGAATTGGCTCTTGGGAATCTTCATCGTTTTGTATCGAGACGTTTTCAGTTTGGTTTTCTGCTTCCTTATCTTCTGCAACCGTATTAATTGCATGTCCCAAGATAGATTGTTGCGAAGCTTCTTCAATATTTCGCGCTATATTAGCCGTAATCCTTACAGAGATTTCTGGGTGTAGAATTATCCGGATGGATTCTAATCCCAAAGCCTTTAGGGCTCGATCCAAAACTATCTGATTTTTATCAACCTTAAAACCTGATTCACTCACCGCTTTTGCAATGTCACGGCCCGTTACGGATCCATATAACTGGCCAGTTTCTCCTGCCGCTCGGATAATAGTGACGTTGAGACCTTGCAGTTTTTCTGCTATTTTTTCTGCTTCTGCTTTCCGGGTTAAATTATCCGCTTCTAACTGTGCTTTTTGTGATTCAAAGTGCTCTAGGTTTTGCTTGGTGTTCCTGAGCGCCTTGTTCTGCGGAAGGAGATAATTGCGTGCGAATCCCGATTTTACGGATACGACGTCACCCATTTGGCCGAGTTTTTCGATTCTTTCTAGCAATATCACTTCCATATCGATAGCTCCTTTGGAGAAAATATTTATGGCGCAATCCAAATAGGTGCAGCCTAAAGTTCATTAATTATAATTTTGTTGCGCCAATTCGCGTTCGAAATTTAAAAAAATGATCCAGTACACCAATCAAAATGATAACCAGTGCTGCCCACCTACTAAAGGTTATTACCATATAAAGGATTATTAAAATACCCAGACGATGACGGCTTTTATTCGCTAAAGAATGTACCACACCAAGCCCAGAGAGTAAAATAGGAAAAGCAATTATAGCAGCTAGGTTTATGAAGCAATATTCTAAATGGCCTGTCGTAAATCCAGCTACTAAAACAGTTACTAAGAACGTTATTACTATGAATTGTGGTAATTCTATATCGCTCATAACAAAAGATGGTCGTTCATTGCGTTTGAGGCGTATCAGTATGGTCTGCGCCAGCAGACCATTCAAAAAGATTATAGTCATCCAGAATACTGAAAACAGGGCCGGCGCCGTATCAACAAAAGAGGTTTTGATATGATTTAATTGCGCAGAAAGATTACTTTCAATATTTTGTCCTTGCTCTTTGAGCACCATCCGATAGTAATCCATTACCACGTCGGCTTTTTCTGCAAGAATCTTTTGCAGTCCTATATCACCCAGTTGAAAGTATAAAAAAATTGCACTAAACATTGCGACCGGTGGGATAGTTAGCCAAACGCACAGTCTCCCAACAGGATACCAGGTAATCCCGGATGCTTCTTCCTTTAAAAAATATTTGGTTACGGCTTTCTCACAAAGAAGTGCTACTGGCACAGCGACGCTGCAGATATAAATTAGAGCAGTTAGAGGCGAAGATACAAAATACAGCAACATCGCTGCAATTGCCCCTCCCAGGCCTGATAGCTTAACATCTTTTTGGAGGCCTAGCAGAAAGAGAGGAAAAGCAGACAGATATGTCCAGAATACAGATGAGAAGGACCCAGAACTGACCGACATAAAAAGAATTACACTTGCCAGCGCAGCACTACCGAAAATAAACCATTTCTTATTCATTTTTTGCAGCCAAGCACCGCATCCATCTTTAGCCGCGATACTCTTAAGTTAAAAGGTAAGGCAATAGGGCCAAAAAGCGCGCTCTTTTTATAGCCTGTGACAACTCCCGTTGCTTTTTTGCGGAGACAGCAGTTATTCTGCTTGGAACAATTTTGCCTCTTTCAGAGATAAAGCGTTGTAATAATTTTACATCTTTGTAGTCTATTTGGGGTGCGCTTTTGCTCGAAAATGGGCAGCCCTTTTTTCTTCTCGTAAATGGCCTTCGAACAGCAGGTCGGGAAATAGAAAGAGTTGTCACTGGTTGCTCCCTACATTAGTTTTCTGCAACTTCTGAGACTGATCCGTCAGAGGTTTTTGAACTACTATCGGTTGAAATATTGTCGTATTGATCATCAAGCGAATTGTGATCATCATAGCGATCATTGCGCCTCGGTCGATCAGTCCGATCTGTTTTAGATTGCATCATTATAGAAGGACCCTCGGGGAAATTGTCTATCTTGATTGTTAAATATCTAAGAATATCCTCATTCAAGCGCATGTTTCTTTCAAGCTCCGCTATTGTATCAGAGGGGGCATCTATGTGAAACATAGCGTAGTGGCCTTTCCTATTTTTTCTTATTTTATAGGCAAGGTTCCTTAGACCCCAATATTCTTGATTCTTCACTTCCCCATTGTTACTCGAAACGATATTTTTTAAGTCGCCGGATAGTTGCTCGGCCTGGGCAACCGTTAGTTCTTGTCGAGCAATATAAACGCATTCATAACAAGCCATATTTTCTCCTTATGGATAATCGGAAACCAGCAAACTGGTCCCAAGCCGGCATAGCCGGCAAGGAGTCAACTGCTTGAGCACCAATAGAAAACTAGCAATATTGGAACTCAACCAGAGATTTAGAAAGGCGGAATATACAGAAAAAAAAGCTTTACGCAAGGATACTCTTGTGAAAACTGTGTACTTAGAAAAAGTTTAATTATAATGAGATGCTTGACAGTTCGATAATGGGGTCCTCTCTTATTGCAGTATGTTAAAATACACCTAGAATAAATAGTGACTATCCGAGTTAGGAAAATTAAATGAAAATCAATAAATCACATTGTGCCATGGTCTTTCCTGGTCAGGGTTCGCAGCATGTCGGAATGGGCGTGGCCTTGGCAGATATGTATCCAACCGCCAAATCAGTTTTTCAGGAAGTAGATGAAGCCCTCGGAGAATCACTTTCCAGACTCATGAGAGAAGGACCGGAAGAGGAACTGCGGTTAACTGGCAACGCCCAGCCAGCCCTTATGGCTGTAAGTATAGCTGCTCTAAGGGTCATTGAAGGGAAAACAGATAACAAAATTACTGATTTAGTTGATTGTGTCGCAGGTCACTCCTTGGGCGAGTATTCAGCGTTGGTAGCGGCCGAGTCAATAAGTCTTAGTGATTGTGCACGTCTCCTTAAATTGCGCGGTCAGTCTATGCAATCAGCCGTACCTGTTGGAGCCGGAGCGATGGCCGCATTGATTGGCGCAGACATAAAGGTAGCCAATGAAATTGTGGATTCAGTGCGAGGCCACGGGGTTTGCGACATTGCTAACGATAATGCTCCCGGGCAGGTTGTGATTAGTGGTACGACTGACACAATTAAAAAGGCTGTCGAATTATCTCAAAAAAAAGGGGTGAAGAAAGCCATGATGTTGCCGGTTAGCGCCCCTTTTCACTGCAGTCTCATGGAACCAGCTGCCAAGGTGATGCGGGATGCTCTGGAGACAATTCAAATAAAGCCTCCAAAAGTTCCCATTGTAACAAACGTTTCAGCATCCGCTATTGCAGACAGCGCATATGATATAAAAAGAACATTGGTCGAGCAGGTAACAGCTATGGTCCGGTGGAGAGAGTCGATTGTTTGGATGGCAAATAGTGGTATTATTTCGATAGCCGAGGTTGGGGCTGGAAAAATTTTGAGCGGTTTGATTAGAAGAATAGACAAAAATCTTGAAACTATATCTCTCGGAGAACCCGAAGATATAGTTGTCTATATAAATAGTCTCAGTAGCTAGGAAAACAGATGATATTTAATTTATCAGGAAAGTCAGCTCTTGTTACGGGTGCTTCTGGTGGCATCGGGTCGGCTATAGCTCGCTTACTTCATGTCCAAGGGGCGGAAGTTATTATCACGGGAACGAGAGAGCTTGAATTGAAAAAATTGGCGGCCGAGTTAGGGACACGGGTTCATGTTGTCTTAGGAAACCTCAATGAACCTAATTCCGCTCAGGCTATAGCAGAAGAATCGGAGAAATTAAGCGAGACTGGCATTGATATTCTAGTAAACAATGCTGGGATAGTTCGTGATAACCTGTTAGTCCGGATGAGTGATGAAGAGTGGCAGGATGTAATTAATATTAATTTATCTTCAGGGTTTCAGTTATCGCGTAAGATTTTGCGGGGGATGATGAAGCGAAAGTGGGGTCGAATAATAGGTGTTTCATCGGTAGTTGGGGTTGTGGGAAATGCAGGGCAAGCAAACTATGCTGCAGCGAAAGCCGGCATGATTGGGTTTTCAAAAGCCCTAGCGCATGAGGTGGCGAGCCGAGGGATCACCGTGAATACAGTAGCACCTGGCTTCATAGAAACTGCTATGACAGCAGATCTGAGCGAAGATCAGGTTTCCCGCCTTCTGGCTTCTGTTCCTAGTGGCCGTTTGGGATGTATTAATGAAGTAGCAGCCGCCGTGGTATATTTGGCATCGGTTGAAGCGGGTTATGTTACCGGGACAACGATTCACATCAACGGTGGGATGGCGATGATATAGAAAAATCGCTGCTCTAAATAGCAATTATCGCATGTTTTAAACAGTGGTGAATTTAGAAGCTGGAATAGTTGGTTCAAATATGCTATTTCGCCGGGGCTCATGTTATTTTATTGTGCGAATAAGCTTTTGATGACCGATAAAGTACTAATTTTTGAGTATGGTCGTTGATCTGTTAATCCTTTTTAATTGGTTAGTCGAGGAAATTGTAATGAGTGACGTTGCCGAGAAAGTAAAGGCTATTGTTGTTGAGCATTTGGGCGTTGAGGCTGACAAAGTTTCGGAAACTGCTAGTTTCATAGATGACCTTGGTGCAGATAGCTTGGATAATGTTGAGTTGGTTATGGCATTTGAAGAAGAGTTTGGCGTTGAGATTCCAGATGATGCTGCAGAAAAAATTGTTACTGTTAAAGATGCTATAGCTTTTATCGAAGAGGCTTCCTAAAACTACTAGCTTGTATAATACTTACCGCTCGTTTTTTATAGTAACTGTGGGTGATTATATTGAGACGTGCTGTTATTACTGGAATAGGCTTAGTTACCCCTCTCGGAGCAGATGTTGAAACCTCTTGGTCAAGGCTTATTTCCAGCGAATCGGGTATAGAAAAGGTTACACAATTTAATGTCGATGACTTGCCGGCTAAAATAGCTGGTATTGTGCCGGAGACAGAGGGTGAACCGGGTTCGTTTTGTGCGGATGATTGGTTGGAACCAAAGGAACAACGAAAGATCGACCGATTTATATTGCTTGGAATGGTTGCTGCTTCTCAGGCAGTTGAGGATTCTGGTTGGATAGCCGAGAGCGAAGAGCAACAGAATAGAACCGGCGTGATAATAGGTTCAGGTATTGGTGGATTACAACAGATCCACGATAATAGCGTCAAACTAAATCAAGCTGGACCAAGAAGGATTTCTCCATTTTTTATACCAGCTGCTCTAATTAATCTAGTCTCTGGGCAAGTATCAATACGTTTCGGATTCAAAGGCCCCAATCATGCAGTTGTCACTGCCTGCTCAACTGGGGCTCATGCCATTGGAGATGCTGCGCGGTTGATAATGCTGGATGATGCCGATGTTATGGTTGCCGGGGGATCGGAGGCAGCAGTTAATCGACTTGGATTCGCAGGTTTTGCGGCTGCTAGAGCATTATCTACAAGATTCAACGATAATCCGACGGCAGCATCGAGACCCTGGGATAACGATAGAGACGGTTTTGTTATGGGAGAGGGCGCTGGCGTTGTGGTGGTAGAAGAATACGAACATGCAAAGCAGCGTGGTGCGAAAATTTATGCTGAAATCGTTGGTTATGGACTGTCGGGAGATGCTTATCACATTACGGCACCTGCCGAAGATGGGGATGGGGCTTTCAGATCGATGAAAAATGCTTTGAAACGCTCTAGCCTCGAACCAACGGATATTGGCTATATAAATGCTCACGGGACTTCAACGCCACTTGGCGATATGATTGAACTCGGTGCAGTTTGCAGGGTATTTGGGGGAGATTCAGAGTCCGTGACCATGTCGTCTACCAAGTCTTCAATAGGGCATCTCTTGGGAGCTGCGGGTAGTGTTGAGGCTATCTTTTCCATATTAGCGATGAGAGACCGTATTGTCCCTCCTACACTCAATTTAAACTCTCCGTCTGATGGGTGCGAGAGGATAAACCTGGTGCCACATAAAGCGCAAGACAAGAAAATTACCGCAGTGCTATCCAATTCATTTGGGTTTGGCGGGACGAATGCCTCACTGGTTTTTAAGAAGATATAGGGTTGTCAGAAGGCTCTATTAATGAAGAAGTTGGGTATACCGTGTAGTATTGTAGGATTGGCAATATTTCTGCTTTACTTTTGCTGTTATAGCAACTACGTGGGGCCCGGTCCATCTCGAGAAGATGGGACGGTTGTGATAGCCCAAGGTGCTGGACTGGGAGAAATAGCCACGGTTTTAGAGACCGAGGGTAAGATAAAATACAAAAGCATTTTTATTTTTGCCGCTCAACTATTGGGTAAGGCTCGGCAGTTAATG
>CAYFGZ010000154.1:0-6932 GCA_964342575.1 uncultured Nisaea sp.
CTGTTCAAGTAGAACGTCGACGGAAGCGAGCACCTCTCTCTACCCAACAGCCGCCAGAAGCTGAAGCCTTGGAGGATAATTCAGCGCTACAAAACTTGACTTCGGAAGAGCGGGCCGCCCGAACACGTGCCCTTAAAGAAGGATTGCAACAGCAAGAAAACCAAGTTGATTTAGCTACCGAAACACAGATTGAAGAACCTATTGATACGGCATCCGATGCGGAAACATCTAAGGAAGATCATCAACCTATTGAAGAAACTATTGCCCCAAAATTGCCAGAAGAATTAGAACAGATAGCTGAGAAAAAGAAAATTGATCCAGAGGAGGTAAAGAGATTAGCTGAGGAAGAAGAAGAACAAAAGATATTAGAGGCGGCTCGTCTTGCCGAAGAGGAAGAAGCCCGTCTTGCAAAGGCCACCTCTAGCCGCCAGTTGGGCAGGCTCAGCGAAAAAACGAATGTCGAGTCCGAAGATGTTGAGGCTTCAAGCGACGATGATATAGACACATCTAAAACCGGACGAAAACGAAATGATAGTGGAAAGAAAATAGCAACTCCGTCTGGGAGAAGAGGCGAACCAAGACGACGACACTCTGGAAAATTAACGATTTCACAAGCCCTGGATGATAATGGCGTTGAGCGCGTTCGCTCGTTAGCTTCTGTTAGAAGAGCTCGCGAAAAAGAAAAGAAACGTGCCCGGGAGGAACAGGGCGAAGCTCAAAAGCAAATCAGAGATGTCACAATTCCTGATGCCATAACAGTGCAGGAGCTGGCTAACCGAATGGCCGAACGCGCAGCTGACGTTATAAAGAAACTAATGGAACTTGGCGTCATGGTAACCATAAACCAAGTCATAGATGCCGACACAGCCGAACTGGTTACTGGCGAATTTGGTCATCGAGTGCGTCGTGTTTCTGAATCTGATGTTGAAACGGGTCTTCAGGTCGATATCGATCCTGAAGAGAACACGGAATCCAGAGCACCGGTAGTAACTATTATGGGCCATGTTGATCATGGTAAAACATCCCTTCTCGATGCCATGCGAAAAACCGATATAGTTACCGGCGAAGCAGGCGGGATTACTCAACATATTGGGGCCTATCAAATTCAAGTAGAAACTAATGACAGAATCACTTTCCTAGATACACCAGGACACGCGGCTTTTACCGAAATGCGAGCCCGAGGGGCGATAGTCACCGACATCATTATACTCGTAGTGGCGGCTGATGACGGGATAAAAGAGCAGACGGTAGAAGCTATAAAACACGCAAAAGCGTCTGAATGCCCGATGATAGTGGCAGTAAACAAAATCGATCTTCCAGAAGTCAATCCAGGCCGAGTACAAACGGAACTTCTCCAACATGAAGTGGTCGTCGAGGAACTGGGCGGTGAAATAATGCAAGTACAGGTCTCAGCAAAAACCGGTGAGGGCATAGACAAGTTGCAAGAAGCTATTTTACTCCAAGCAGAAATATTAGAATTAAAAGCAAATCCAAACCGAGCTGCAGCCGGTACGATAGTAGAAGCCAAAGTTGAGCGAGGGAAAGGCAGTGTTGCTACCGTTTTAGTTCAACATGGCACTCTACAAATTGGGGATATATTCGTAGCCGGAGCCGAATGGGGTCGTGTCCGAGCATTACTTGACGATCGCGGCGAGAGAATTAAGAAATGTGGCCCCAGTTTTCCAGCGGAAGTCTTGGGCTTAAATGGCTCTCCGTTGGCAGGAGATGACTTTGTAGTGGTGGAGAGCGAATCTCGAGCGAGGGAAGTTGTAGAATACAGACAAAGGGAAATCCGCAGAAAACAAGCATCTGCAGGGGCGAGAGGGACCGTGGAACAAATGCTTTCCGCAATAGCTGCTGGGCATGCCGACGAATTGCCTATTCTCATAAAAACGGACGTACACGGTTCCCTAGAAGCAATAAAAACGAGCCTGGAAAGAATATCGAATGAAACGGTCGCTGTTCGTATTCTGCACGGAGCAGTCGGGGGGATAAGCGAGTCTGATGTGACTTTAGCCTCGGCATCAAACGCCCTTATAATTGGATTTAACGTTAGAGCCAATCCGCAAGCACAGGAACTAGCCAGAACGGCCGGTGTAGATATTAGATATTATTCAATAATTTATAATGTTATCGACGACATAAAGTCTGCGCTGACTGGACTTCTCTCCCCAGATTTAAAGGAAGAGTTTCTAGGTAATGCTGAAATAAGAGAAGTATTTAATATTAGCAAAGTTGGCAAGGTGGCTGGATGTCTGGTTACCGAAGGAAGCATAAAGAGGGGAGCACAAGTTCGCCTCCTCCGAGACAATGTTGTAATTCACGAAGGATCACTAAAGACACTGAAACACTTCAAAGAAGAAGTAAAAGATATAAAAGAAGGCTCGGAATGTGGCGCGGGGTTTGAAAATTATAACGATCTTCAGGTGGGTGATTTTATAGAGTGTTTTGAAATCAAAGAAATAGAGAGAACCTTAGAATCGGTCCAACAAGAGGCTAACGCGTCATAACTATGAGACACGTTTAACCAATGTCACCTTCGCGTTTTAAAAGCGCCGATCAGAAGTATAATGGCCCTAGTCAGCGACAATATAAAGTCGGTGAACTGATACGAAAAGCTCTTGTTGAGACTTTTGAGCGGGTAGAAATTAGAGACCCCGATCTTGCCAATACCTCCATAACTGTTTCAGAAGTTTCCGTGAGCCCTGACCTTAAAGCGGCAAAGGTTTTCGTTATGCCTTTAGCTGGAAAGAATTGCGAAAAAGTTATTACCGGCTTGGAAAGAGCAAAAACATTTCTCAGAAATGAAGTGGCAAAGCGAGTAGCGCTCAAATATATGCCTAGGCTTAACTTCAAGATAGACACCGCCTTCGATGCCTCTCAACATTTGGATCAACTCCTAAAGTCGGATGATCATGGCACCATACCAAGGACTAGGCTGGAGAAAAGAAGTAATGAAACAACAAAATAAGAAGCATAACGTCAATGGTTGGATCATCATAGATAAACCCACGGGCAAGACATCGTCAAAGGTCGTTAATGAAGTTCGCCATTTGTTGTCAGCACGAAAAGCTGGCCACGCTGGAACTCTCGACCCAGCGGCCACTGGCATACTACCAATAGCGCTTGGTGAGGCTACAAAGACCATTCCTTATTTAGTTAACAGCCTTAAATCTTACCAGTTTACCGTTCGCTGGGGAGAAGATAGGGATACAAATGACAGCGAAGGGAGCATTATAGCCAGTAGCAAGATTAGGCCAGATATCACTAGTATAAAACATTCACTGCACGAATTCGTGGGACAGATAAAACAACTTCCGCCCGATTATTCAGCCGTAAAGGTCAATGGCCAGCGCGCCTATAAATTAGCTAGAGAAAAGGAAAAAATTAACTTGGCGCCCAGAACTATCTTTATAGAAAGCTTCGACCTAATAGAAATATTGAGCGATGACCGCGCAACGTTTCGTGTAACTAGCGGAAAAGGGGCTTATATGAGAAGCCTAGCTCGAGATTTGGGGCGGCGACTGGGCACATATGGGCACATTTCAGCTCTACGGCGATTAAAAGTTGGTCCTTTTTCAGAAAAAGATGCGATTTCTCTGGATTCCCTGGAGGCCTTGGCGCATAGTCCCGAAAATCATAAGCTAATATTGCCTGTTGAGGCAGCGCTAGACGGCATCCCGGCGCTAAATCTTTCAGGTGATAAGGCGAACCGGCTTAGATGTGGTCAGTCCATTCCCGTCAGCGAGGAATTGGATTGGGTGCACGGAGAAGCAGCTCGGGAGAATGGGCTACTATACACCGTTTCCTGTGGCAAACTCCTTGCTGTCTCTCTATTACAGGGGGGTTGCATCAAGCCAGTACGCGTTCTTAACCTTTGAACTGGTGGAGTAACTGATGTCGATTACACAAGAAGAAAAAGCAAAACTCATAAAAAAATACGCAAGAGGTGACAATGATACTGGGTCCCCAGAGGTTCAGGTAGCGATACTGACTACTCGCATAAATAATCTCACGGAACATTTAAAAATTCATAAAAAAGATTTCCATTCTCGGCGTGGTCTCCTAATTATGGTAGGACAACGTCGCAGACTGCTAGACTATTTGCGGTCAAACAATGACGACCGGTATGCAGCCCTGATTAAAAGTCTCGGTCTAAGACGTTAGCATAAAGTCGCTCACCGCTGACACATTGTCGTTTAGGCTCCGTTATTTCAAGGGGCTCTAAATTTTTAGTAGAAATCTATATTTGACGACGTTGCCAATACGTGCCATTCAATGCGGTGAACTAGGGTTTAGGAACTGTATGGTCAGTCGACGGGAAAATACCTAGGTCAAGAGACAGTGCTTAAAGTGCTCTACACGACCTACTTGACTCTCTAAAACTGGGTAACAAAGGGTGAAGGGCTCTGAATATAAGTTTGTGGTATGTGGTAAGAATTGAAGGATTTAATAGGTATGTTTGATATATATAGAAAAGAGTTGAACTGGGGCGGAAAAACACTAGTTCTCGAAACAGGTAAAATGGCTCGACAGGCGGATGGTGCCGTTTTAGCAAGCCTTGGAGATACCAGTGTGTTGTGCACAGCTGTAGGAGCAAAAAGCGCAAAACCTGGAATGGATTTTTTTCCCCTTACCGTAAATTATCAGGAAAAAACATTTGCAGCCGGTAAAATACCAGGCGGTTTTTTCAAGCGGGAGGGCCGACCAACAGAAAAGGAGACTCTGGTTTCGCGTTTGATAGATAGGCCAATACGGCCACTTTTCGCAAAAGGTTTCCGTAATGAGACTCAAGTAATCTGCACGGTGCTGTCACATGATATGGAAAACGACCCCGATATAGTTGCCATCGTAGGTGCGTCAGCGGCACTCACTATTTCCGGGTTACCATTTCTCGGACCTATAGGTGGTTGCCGTGTGGGTTACTTGGACGGGGAGTTTACGCTGAATCCCACTCAACAGGAAATTGCTTCTTCGGAATTAGATCTTGTTATGGCTGGAACACGAGAGGGGGTTCTTATGGTCGAATCTCAAGCCTCCAGTTTGCCAGAAGAAACCATGTTAGGTGCCGTAATGTTTGGGCACAAATCTTGCCAAGAAGTAATTGATGCAATCATAGAGCTAGCAGAAGCGTGCGCCAAAGAACCGCGAATATTGGCGCCCGAAGCACCTGAAGTAGAGATGGTGAGAGTTAGACTCGCCGATGCCATAACGGTGGACCTTCGGGACGCTTATAAGATAGGGGATAAAGTGCAACGGCAGAATCTAGTAGCTGCAGCACGAGAAAAAGGTCTGGCGCTTCTCGAAACTGAGGAGGAGTTGCACGTTGCAAACGATGTTATGAAATCGCTTGAGGCAGATATTGTCCGAGGAGCTATTTTGGACACTGGAGTGCGCATTGATGGAAGGGATACAAAAACTGTTCGTCCAATTGTCTCAGAAGTTGGAATACTGCCCCGAGCTCATGGCTCAGCACTTTTTACTCGGGGTGAGACACAAGCACTAGTTGTTACCACACTAGGGACTGGCCAGGACGAGCAAATAATAGATGCCCTTGAAGGGGAATACAGAGAAAATTTCATGCTACATTATAATTTTCCACCATATTCGGTCGGAGAGGCCGGGAGAATGGGGGGGGCAGGCCGTCGTGAAATCGGCCACGGAAAATTGGCTTGGAGAGCCATTAAACCATTAATGCCTATCAAAGATGACTTCCCTTACACCATGCGGGTCGTATCAGAGATAACTGAATCTAATGGATCCTCTTCAATGGCAACCGTATGCGGAACTTCCATGTCTCTAATGGACGCAGGAGTACCTCTTTCTCAACCCTGCGCCGGCATTGCAATGGGATTAATTAAAGAGGGTGACCGTTTTGCTGTGCTATCTGATATTCTTGGGGATGAAGACCATCTGGGAGATATGGATTTCAAGGTAGCCGGAACGTCGACTGGTATTACGTCGTTACAAATGGATATAAAAATCACCTCTATAACAGAGGAAATAATGCAGGTTGCTTTAGAGCAGGCGCGAGAAGGAAGACTTCATATTCTTTCTGAAATGGAAAAAGCTATTGGACAAGGCCGTGAAACCGTTTCCGACCACGCCCCAAGAGTAACAACACTCACAATCAATAAGGAAAAAATCCGCGACGTGATAGGCCCAGGAGGAAAAATTATTCGGGAAATCTGTGAATCAACCGGTGCAAAAATAGATATTGACGATGACGGTGTAATAAAAGTAGCAGCAGTAGACAACGAAGCCGGGAAAGCGGCCATCGCTTGGATACAGTCTATCGTGGCTGAACCTGAAATAGGCGTAATTTATGCGGGAAAAGTCGTGAAAACAGTCGACTTTGGAGCTTTTGTAAACTTCTTGGGACCACGCGACGGTTTAGTTCATATAAGTGAATTACTACCCGGGCGTGTCAATAAAACAACTGATGTTGTAAAAGTAGACGATGAGGTAAAAGTGAAGGTAATCGGCTTTGACGATAGAGGTAAAGTAAAGCTCAGCATGCGACTAGTAGATCAGGAAACCGGAGCTGATCTTGAGGGTGGGCAAACTGAGCCTGCGGATTAACTTCTTGTGAAACTAACCCACTTCCCTGTCACAAGAATATAGGCGAGAGGTTCTTTTGGTTGCTTATAAACCTGCGTTACCACTCTTCATTGGTCACCGAGGAGCGAAGTCCCTGGCCCCAGAAAATACGCTCGCTTCAATAAGAAAAGCTGCTGATAACGGAGCGACTTGGGTAGAAGTAGACGCTCGATTATCTGCCGATGACACTCCTATTCTCCTACACGATGAAATGGTAAACAGAACCACAAATGGGGCGGGAAAAATTTCAGACTTGCAACTTACTTCTATCAAATCATTGGACGCAGGCACTTGGTTCGATCCCAAATTTTCGGGCGAACCAATACCTACAC
>CAYFGZ010000155.1:0-6851 GCA_964342575.1 uncultured Nisaea sp.
ACTGAAGGATTTAGGCCGAGGGCGCCCCATGGACAGGCTCATCTGTGGAGATGTTGGTTTTGGAAAAACCGAGGTTGCATTAAGAGCAGCACTGGCCGTTTCAAGTCAAGGGTTTCAAGTGGCTGTGGTAGTACCTACTACGCTCCTTTGTCGCCAACATTATAGCGTATTTTTGGATCGCTTTGTTGGGCTATCAATAAATATTAGACAGTTATCTCGGTTGGTAAATCAGAAGGATACAGCGCGGATAAAAGTTGAAGTGAAATCCGGGGATTGCAATATACTAATCGGAACTCATTCCGTTCTTAGTAAATCCCTAGAGTTTAACAATTTAGGTTTAGTTATCGTGGATGAGGAACAGCATTTTGGAGTGGCACAGAAAGAGCGATTGAAAGAAATTAGATCTTCTGTCCACGTTTTGACACTAACGGCGACTCCGATCCCGAGAACTCTCCAACTTGCGATGTCGGGTGTTAGAGATCTCTCTCTAATTGCAACTCCGCCTATAGATAGGTTATCTATCCGTACTTTTATCATGCCGTATGACGGGTTGATTGTGAGAGAAGCGATTAAGCGGGAACGTCACAGGGGCGGGCAAGTTTTTTATGTTTGTCCTCGTATAGAGGATTTGCCTCGAATTAATGAACGGCTTGTAAAGCTGATACCTGATGTAAAAGTTGCTACAGCCCACGGTCGGATGGGTGCTGCTGAGCTTGACGATATTATGTCTGCGTTCTGCGATGGCGCTTATGATGTCCTGTTGAGTACCAATATCATAGAGTCGGGATTAGATATCCCTAATGCCAATACAATTATCATTCATAATTCGGATAAATTTGGTCTAGCACAATTATATCAGCTTAGGGGTAGGGTAGGCCGTTCAAAAACGAGAGCCTATGCTTACCTTACCACGCATCCAACTCGGGTTCTAACCCAAACTGCAACTAGAAGGCTCGAGGTAATGCAAACATTGGATAATCTGGGCGCTGGGTTCAGTTTAGCTAGTCACGATATGGACATTAGAGGGGCAGGTAATTTGCTTGGAGAAGAGCAATCTGGTCAGGTGAAGGAGGTTGGGATTGAATTATACCAGCATCTATTGCGAGAAGCGGTGGATGCTGCACGAAATAGAGAGAATACTGGTCTCGCAGAAGAAAATGATTGGACGCCGCAAATATCCATTGGTAGCCCAGTATTAATACCGGAAACGTTTGTGTCAGACTTAAGTGTAAGGTTAAGTATTTATCGTCGAATTGGGGAATTAAAGAACTCTGACGATATCGATTCCTATGCTGCCGAATTAGCAGATAGATTTGGCTCTATCCCTACAGAGGTTAATAATCTTTTCCAAGTAATTATACTAAAACTCTTGTGCCGGAAAGCAAATGTCGCAAAAATAGATGCCGGCCCCCGAGGGGCTCTTATTTCTTTTAGGGACGATAATGTTAAAAATCTACCTGGACTGATTAAACTGTTAGAGAGAGATCAGAGCTTTGCCCATTTAAGAACCGACCACAAGTTAGTATATCAAAAAAATTGGCAGGAATCTGCCCAACGTGTTAGAGGATTGACTATAATTATGCAAGAGTTGGCCGATATGGTAGCTTAAAGCTATTTTTAAATTTCCAACCGGGCTTGTTCACTAGGTTTAATGTCAAGTAGCGGCAAAAATGCCTCGGGCTCTTGCGCGCCAGTCACAGAAAATTGTCTATTGAAGACAAAGCAGGGCACGCTTCTTATTCCGATTTCATAAGCATATTTTCTCTCTAAGGCTATCTCGTGAATTCCGGAATCGCTTGAAAAATATTCGTCAAAGGCTTTTGCGTCTAGTTTAGAGGCTACGGCGATTTCGCGCAAAGTTTCGACCGATCCGATATCTCTTCCTTCCATAAAGTATGCTGCAAATAAACTTTCCACAATTTTGTCTGATTCCTTATATTGTTTTGACCATAATACGAGCCTATGTGCGAGAACTGTATTGGGAGTGCGTTGGATTCCTTCGAAATTAAAATCTAATCTTTCAGTTTCGCCAGCAAGTTTAATATTATTATAAATGGCTGTTGCGCGTTCTTTCCCACCAAATTTAATAGCCAGATATTGATCTCTTGGAATGCCGTTTTTGGGGATGTCAGGATTTAACTGAAAGGCTCTCCAGTTGATTTTGACGGGACATTGTTTTCGCAACAGTAGGGCCCGTTCCAATCGTTTTTTTCCAATAAAACACCAAGGACATACTAGGTCCGAAAATAAATCTATTTGTGTGATTGCGTTTGAGTTGTATTCCATTTTTAATAGCTGCTTAACTTTTGATTCCATAAATATTAACAATTATAGTTGCCATTAAAACAATAAGGCTTTCTTAATATGACAATATATGATGATGGTCTAGGGGCTAATCAAGCGAATTATGTCCCTCTAACACCCGTAGATTTCCTCGAGCGCGCCGCTACCACCTGGCCTAACAAAATAGCAGTTTTGCACGGCGATATTGAGACGACTTATAAGGAGTTCTTTTCGCGTTGTCGTCGGCTGGCGTCCTCATTGATAAAAAAGGGCATCGTGAAAGGTGACGTGATTTCGATAATTGCTCCGAATACACCAGCCATGCTTGAGGCTCATTATGGAGTTGTTATGTCGGGAGCAGTGCTAAATGCCTTAAATTATAGACTGGATGCGGCGACCATCGCTTTTATATTGGAGCATGGTGGAGCCAAAATAGTCTTAGTTGATAAAGAATTTTCTGATGTAATGGAAAAGGCTGTTTCTATGATGAAATCGCCCCCCGAACTGATAGGAATTAATGACCCGTTGGCCCCGACCGGTAAACTGCTTGGTGAAATAGATTACGAGGCACTTCTTCTAGAAGGTGACGCTCAGTATAATTGGCCAAAGGTTGAGGATGAATGGGATTCCATGGCATTAAATTATACATCTGGCACAACTGGTAATCCAAAAGGTGTCGTTTTTCATCACCGTGGGGCATTCCTGAATGCGATGGGTAATGCTATTGCATTTGGCTTAGATTCGTCCACATGTTATTTATGGACACTTCCTATGTTTCATTGCAACGGTTGGACATTTACCTGGGCTGTAACTGCTGTTGGCGGTACACATGTGTGCCTACGTTCAGTCGACCCTGCTTTAATCTTTGATTTAATTGATAAACATAAAGTTACGCACATGTGTGGAGCTCCGATAGTTCTGAACATGCTAGTCCATGCGCCTGAAAGTGATAAAAAACAGTTTGATCACGCGGTTCAAATAGCAACTGGTGGGGCAGCTCCGCCAAGTACTGTTATTGCTTCAATGGAACGACTTGGCTTTAAAGTTCTTCATCTTTATGGACTTACGGAAACTTATGGCCCTTCTGGGATTTGTGCCTGGCCGCCCGAGTGGGACGAACTAGAATTAGAATTAAAGGCAACACGAATGGCTCGACAAGGAGTCGGCTATCCAACGCTTGAAGGATTCCGAGTGGTTAATCCCGATACTCGCGAGGACGTTCCATCAGACGCACAGACTATGGGAGAGATTTGGATACGCGGAAATACGGTAATGAAGGGGTATTTGAAAAACCTGTCGGCTTCTCAGGAGGCTTTCGAGGATGGATGGTTCCACAGCGGAGATCTTGCGGTTATGCATCCGGATGGTTACGCCGAAGTCAAAGACCGATCCAAGGATATTATAATTTCGGGCGGCGAAAATATTTCTTCCTTGGAAGTAGAAGAAGCTCTTTATAAACATCCAAAAATTATGGAAGCCGCAGTCGTTGCGAGGCCTGATGAAAAATGGGGTGAAACGCCGTGTGCCTTTGTAACGTGTGCGCCGGGAAAGGAGGATCTTTCAGAAGAGGATGTAGTTACTTGGTGTAGGGATAACCTAGCCAGCTATAAAATTCCGAAAACCATAGTTTTTTGCGAACTTCCAAAGACCTCTACAGGAAAAATCCAAAAATTTGTTCTTCGAGAAAGAGCGGAAAACCTTTAGCAATGGTGTTAGCGTTTTGGAAAGAACTCTAGTTCTTAAAAGCATCCCGATAGGCTTTTAAATCGCCGATGGTTTCTGCTTCATAAACGCCTCGTGCTATAGCTCTCGCAAGGCAGTTTGCCGCATGCCCGCCTATCACAGCAAGATCTCGGATGGGATCTTTTAACTCCTTGCTGCCGGTCGCGATAGCAAAGACCATATCACCATCAAGGGGTGTGTGGGAGGGTCGTATGGCTCGACCCATCCCATTTTGGGATGTAATTGCTAATCGTCGAGTTTGCATTTTGTTCAAAATAGCGTCGGTGGCTATTACAGCGAGTGTGGTATTCTCTCCTAAATGAGCGACTTCTGGAATTATGACAAGAGACCGTTCAAACTTGCTTGTTGGTATTAACCCACCAAACTCATCCTTTAGCTCTGAATCCCATGCGTAAAAAGCTCTATCGCCTGGCATTATGACACTGCCAGCCGAATTTACGGCGGCCAATGCACCTACTGTTATTTCGAGTTCAGGGATGAAGATAGAAGCACTACCTAATCCTCCCTTTAAGTCGCCGGCTATAGCACCATACCCTGCGCCGCTATTACCTAAATCAAAACTTTTTCCTTCGTTTATTGCGGCATCGTATCCCAACTGCCAAAATGGAGGGGTTGAACCCCAGTCCTTATTTCCTCCATTCAATTGATCAAAAAGGATAGCTTGGGCAACAATTGGGACACGTGTTGATCGGATTGGCACGCCTCTATTTTGCTGCCGAAGATAGTTCATTACGCCACCGGCGGCATCTAGGCCATAGGCGGATCCACCGCTTAAAACGATACTGTCAATCTTCTCAATGGTTCCTTCCGGGCTCAATAGTGCAACATCCCTTGTACCTGTACCGCCACCCCTCAAATCTGCAGATGCAATGCTAGGATGGGTTGGGGTTATGACCGTAACGCCTGACCGTAAGTCGGGATCATGAGAATTACCGACTTGAATGCCGGGAACATCGGTAATAAGATTTGTTGGGCCTGGATACATCAAAATCGTGTTCCTAGATTGATTAATTACTAACAGTAGCACCGTAGTCGAGGATTAGTGAATATTTTCTATAAACACTAGCCATACCCGTTGGCATCTTGAAGATTTAGGTCTATACAACGCTTTAGAACCACGGGATCTGTCATGAATGGCTTTGAGAAAGAAGTTTCACGGCGAAGGACTTTTGCGATTATTTCGCACCCTGACGCCGGGAAAACAACATTAACTGAAAAGTTTCTTGTTTTTGGTGGGGCTATAAAAATGGCTGGTGCGGTAAAGGCCAGAGGGGAGCAGCGGCGAGCACATTCAGACTGGCTAAAAGTCGAAAGAGAGAGAGGTATATCAGTAGCATCTTCTGTCATGAGCTACGAGTACAAGGGACATGCCTTTAATTTACTTGATACGCCAGGTCACGAAGACTTTTCCGAGGATACCTATCGAACGTTAACTGCTGTTGACTCGGCCGTCATGGTCATTGATGCCGCAAGGGGAATCCAACAACAAACCAGAAAATTATTTGAAGTTTGTAGATTACGCGACATGCCAATCACAACTTTTATAAATAAGTTAGATCGAGAGTCTCAGGATCCATTTGTCTTGCTGGATGAGATTGAACAAACATTACAAATTGATGTTGTACCTGCGAGTTGGCCGATAGGGATGGGGCAGCTATTTAAAGGCTGCTATGATCTCTTCAATGATAAACTTATGCTTGTAGCAAGGGGAAGCGAAGCAGAACCAGATCCTGGTATGATTTGTAATGGGTTAAGCGATCCCAGGCTAGACGAATTGCTTGAAAAGCGATTAGCTGCTGAAATAAGAGAGCAAGTTGAAATGGTTAGAGAGCTTTGTCCGAAATTTGACCGTGCAGCTTACTTAGCAGGAAATTTGACACCGGTGTACTTTGGGAGTGCAATAAATAATTTTGGTGTGCGGGAATTACTGCAAGGAGTATCTGATTATGCGCCAGCTCCCAGATCGCAACAGACCGAAACCAAATTAATTGAACCTTCTGATAAAAAAGTGTCTGGCTTTGTATTTAAAATACAGGCGAATATGGATGCCAAGCACAGAGATAGAATAGCATTTGCTCGGATTTGTTCAGGACATTTCAAAAGAGGGATGAAGCTAAAGCATCCTCGAAGCGGAAAAGCTGTCAATGTTCACAACGCCGTTATGTTTCTCGCTCAAGAGCGAGAGTTGGCTGAGGAAGCCTTTCCAGGAGACATAATAGGTATTCCCAATCATGGTAATCTTAGGATTGGCGATACTTTTACTGAAGGAGAAGATATCAAAATAACCGGTATACCGAGTTTTGCGCCCGAAATATTGCAACGGGTCCGTCCGCTGGACCCTCTTAGAGCAAAGCATTTAGGTAGAGCAGTGACGCAATTGGCAGAGGAGGGTGTGGCGCGAGTTTTTAGGACCAATATTGGTTCTAATTGGATAGTTGGTGTTGTTGGAACACTACAATTTGACGTTTTAGCGGACCGTATCCGCACGGAGTACGACATTCCTGTTAACTTTGAAACAGCGCCATTGGACACAGCTCGTTGGTTGCATAGCGAAAGCTCGCAAGAATTAAAGCGTTTTATAGATAAGAATCCAGGTGATTTAGCTTATGATCACGATGATCTTCCAGTTTTTCTTGCCCGGAATGCGTGGCATCTGCAAAATGCAACTGAATCGTGGCCAGATATTCAATTTTTAAAGGTAAGAGAGTAATTCGGATGAGTTTAATTCCCGAGAAAAGTGACGTGGTCATAATCGGTGGTGGGATCATAGGCGTCTCAACGGCCTATTATCTGGCGAAATACGGTGTTTCTGTGACGCTTATTGA
>CAYFGZ010000156.1:0-6804 GCA_964342575.1 uncultured Nisaea sp.
GATTATGTGGCTGAGAAATTGCTTTAACAGCAATCTGTTCAAATTCTTTTTGGTAGAGCCGTCGGTATTGGGCCGGAAACAACATAGTAAAGTTGAAATGTGCATAGTCGTAAGGCGATAAATTGTTCGCGGCAGAAATTCGCAGTCTTTGCATGGTGGAGATATAGTCGTCAGCATAACTCCAAGGATTGATAAGAATCAGGCTTTTGACCCGTTTGTTAAGCATGTATGCGGTAGCAAGACCGATGCCGCACCCTGTGGAATGGCATAATAGATTCGCAGATTCAATAGCCAATGAATCCAAAACCGTCGCAACTTCATTCGCTCTGTTTGGAATACTCAAGTCATAATTGCCAGAACCTAGGTGACTTCGACCAGTGCCAATTTGATCGTAGCGAATGACATTAAATTTTTTAGACAGTAAGTCTATCAACGCGTTGACCCCTCTGGGTCCTCTACTCTGAGGCAATAGCATGATAAGTGGCTCACCCCTTCCATCCATTTGATAAAAGATTGAGCCCTCTGTTGATTCTGCAAATGGCACTAGAAATGTTCCCTTGTTGGCGTCTATTTTTTTATGGTACTGGCAGGCCAAGGATAAATAAATGATGAAAACCTTCCTTGTCCAAAATTAGAAGAATTTATGATTAAAGAGGCTAGGTCTATATGGAAGACCGTAATCTCCTACCAGTTTTTATACTATCAGGTATTGGCAATAGATAGCAGGCAGTTAACTATCGGATAAATTATTACATTCCAAAGGAGATCAGGAATTGGTGGGGGAAATAGCAGTTATTCTTGGAGTTGGCGCAGAGGACGGTATAGGTGGCGCTCTTTGTAAAAGAGCCGCGCAACACGGTTATCATGTTGTTGCGGTTGGTCGTACACAAAAAAAATTGACGAGAGTTGTGGAAGTGATTGTTTCTAACGGGGGAGATGCAAGCGGTATTACAGCAGATCTTTCACAAGAACGGGAGATTGTTTCAGTATTTGAACAAATCGATGCTTTAGGTGGACAACTTTCTTTTGTTAGTTATAACGCAGGAAACTCTTTTAGGCAGGAAACGGCCAACATTACAGCAAGCTTTTTTGAAGAGGCTTGGCGGATATGTTGTCTCGGAGGTTTTGTAGCGGGACGTGAAGCAGCAAAAAGGCTTAGCAAGCAGGGGGTGGGGACTATTATTTACACCGGTGCCACAGCTTCTATCAAGGCGCGACCACCATTCTTAGCATTTGCTTCTGCCAAATTTGGGCTTAGGGCCGTTGCCGCGGGGTTAGCAAGAGAGTTTGGTCCTCAGGGAGTGCACATTGCACATGTTATAATAGATGGAGGTATTAATGGTGAAATCATTCGTGACAGGGCGCCGGATCGTATAGCTACTGCAGGCGAAAATGGGATGCTCCTGCCCCATACTATTGCAGAGTCATATTGGCAATTGCATCTTCAACATCCATCGGCCTGGAGTTTCGAGTTGGACTTAAGGCCGTTTAAGGAGGTTTTTTAATTGCTATACGTTATCAGATTAATCGTTTGATTGTAGCAGGAGACGAAATCAATAAGTATTATAACAAAGAATAATTTCCGGTACTGGGGATCGTAGTATAAATTTTTGACAGAGTTGGAATATCATGAATAGCCAATTTTTGCGTAACCCAGTAGTTCAACGAAATTTGGTACTAGCCGCCTCTTTAATTTTCATGATTATTGGGACGGGTAGCGTGTATTTTATAGTGGTGGCACTAAAACCAATTAGTCTGGAGTTTGAATGGCCGCGGGCAGTACCCTCTTTTGCTTATGCGCTGCAGTATTTTGCAGCCGGATTTGGCGGCATTTTGATGGGATATTGGTTGGATAAACTGGGAATGGGTGTTCCAGCGTTTATCGGCGGGTCTATGCTCGGTTTAGGTTCGGTGTTAACCAGCTATGTATCCAGCCCATGGCATCTTTATGTAATCTACGGGCTTGTTATGGGGCTTTTGGGACGTTCTACTCTTTTTACACCCTTAACAGCCAACATAACCCTTTGGTTTGAACACAACAAAAGTAGGGCTGTTGGTATAGTGGGATCTGGTCAAGCTTTGGCAGGAGCGGTATGGCCTCCCATCTTTCAATACTGCTTTGATTGGGTTGGTTGGCGACAAACAGCATTTTGGTATGGCATATTTTGTCTTTTAACCATGTTGCCTCTAGCACTAATACTTAAACAAAAGCCCCCAGAAAACAAGGTACTTTCAGGCTCGGATGATACAGGTAATATTTCTGCAATTACCGCGTCAGAAAGTTTGCTTAATATAAAGCCTCTGACGCTTCAGGTTGTTCTGTCGGTGGCGTCGATTGGCTGTTGTGTGGCAATGGCATTGCCATTGGCACACTTGATAGCGCATGTTAGCGACCTTGGATATGACTACTCCGTGGGTGCACAACTGTTATCACTAATGTTAGCTGCCGCTGGGGTTACCGCTTTTTTTGGCGTTGGGTTTTTGGGCCGAAGATATGGTGGTCTTAGGACTATTTTTATTTTCTCCAGTATACAAGCTACTTTCTTGGCCGCTTTGATTTTTGTTGATAATCTGTTCGCCATCTATCTTGTAGCGATTTGTTTTGGCGTTGGATATGGGGGGGTGCTCCCGTGTTATCCAGTGATAGTGCGCGAGTACCTTCCTGTTGCGGAGGTAGGAAGACGGACGGCGGTGGTCATTCTGTGTGCGGGCGGTGGAATGGCTTTAGGGTCGTGGCTTGGGGGAGAATTATTTGATGCTACCGGCTCTTATACTCTGGCTTTTGCAATTGGAGTGGGCTTCAATCTGTTCAATCTACTAATTATAGGAAACCTCATTTCCCGCGGCCGATCCGGAAGAAGTATTGAAAGTTTCAGCTAGCAGGGTAGCTTCATGTAAAGCGCAATTCTTTGTATCCCTTGTTTGCTACCTGGTCACATCGTTCGCGATACTCGGGTGCCGTTCCGCTGTAGCGCACTATTCTGCGCGTCTGCTTTCCTTCGACATTCATATTAATTCCAGTCATCCACGAGTCAATTTCATTGGAAAGCAATCCTTGGGCTTTTTCATGAACGAAAGCGTGCCAATTTTCAACAGCCTCCGCTGGGGCTTCCGCAGCATTAATTTTTCGTTCTGTTATATGCCCAATAAGATCGCTGATCCATTCAACGCTATATTCAATACTACGGGGATTGTTTCCGAGAGCGGCGTGTGGGCCTAACACCATAAACATATTAGGGAATTCGTCTACCATTACTCCAACAAATGTCCTGGGGCCCTCAGCCCACTTATCTTTTAATAATTGGCCGTTAATGCCCCTAATATCGATACGGTCGAAAGCGCCGGTTACGGCGTCAAATCCAGTAGCATAAATTATTACGTCAAATTCAAAGTCCCTGTTTTCGGTTTTTATTCCAGTTTCAGTGATCCGTTGTATTGGATCATTCAGCATACTTACCAATTCAACATTGGGCTTATTGTAAACCTCATAATAATAAGTTTCCTGAGGAACACGTCGAGTGCCGAACCCGTGATCTTTTGGTATCAGCATTTCAGCAATTTCCGGATCTTTTACTCGCTCACGAATTTTGTTAGCAACGAAATCAGACATTAGTTTGTTGGCATCTCTGTCAATCAGCATGTCTCTAAAGTTACCTTGCCAAATTCCAAACCCTTTTCCGGCGTATCGATCTTCATAAAATTCAATACGTTCTTTTTCACTCACTTCAAATGTTCCTCTTGGATCGATGGTATGAACGAAGCACGCGGCGGTTTGTCGACATAGCTCGAATAGTTCTGGGTAACTGCCTCTTATTTTTGACATCTCTTCGTCGGATATTGGTCCATTATGTAGGGGCGTACACCAATTGGGCCGACGCTGGAATACTGTAAGATGACTTGCTGTCTTTGAAATATCTTGAATTGCTTGAACACCACTAGCACCAGTTCCAATTACTGCCACCCGTTTACCGTGGTAGTCGATATCTTCCTTTGGCCAGAGACCGGTGTGACACCAAGGGCCTTTAAAGTCTTCGATGCCTGGAAAACGAGGCATAGTTGGCGTAGATAACAAACCAATAGCGGTTACCAGAAAGCGAGTCGTGTATCGACCACCGCCTTCAATACCTACCTCCCATGTGCTGTTTTTTTTATCATAATGTGCGTAAGATACCCGTGTTGAAAACCTTATGTCCCGCCGAAGATCAAATTTGTCTGCAAAATAATTGCAATACCTTTCTATCTCTGGTTGTCCCGAGAAATGTTCTGTCCAGTCCCATTCATCCAATAATTCTTTGGAAAAAGAATAACCGTAGGAATAACTTTCCGAATCAAAACGTGCTCCCGGATAACGATTCCAATACCAGGTTCCTCCCACTCCTGTACCAGACTCGAGAACTAGGGCGTTAAGGCCACGCTCCCTTAATCTATAAAGCTGATACATTCCAGACATGCCTGCGCCAATTATTATGGCATCTACATCCAGATTAGAGGTTTTTAGACTCATTATTTAAACTTTTTTGCCCCCTTCGTTTTGAGCGACGGTTTAACCATAAAACCAACAATGCCTCCAACGTTATCATACTGTATATTGTTAGGCTGCTCGAGTGAGTGTTTCGTATTGTAGAATAAACGTTCCATGGTTCACCGTTTTGTAATGAGCCGCACGATATTTGAACCAAACAAACCAAGAAAAGCGAGTAATAAAAAGACTGCTGCTAGCGGTTGGGTAAAAATAAGCCACCATTTTCCCTCGAACATCATTAAAGAGTTTTGCAAATTTGTCTCTACCATTTCCCCTAAAATTAGTCCCACGGCTATTGGGGCAACGGAGAAACCAAAACGTCGCACTACATAGCCGATAATGCCAAATAACATTACCAGCCAGACGTCCAGCATTGAATTGCTGAGCGCATAAGCACCTATAATTGATAAGCAAAAGACTATGGGCCATAAAATGGCTGTGGGCACGAGAGAAATTCTAGCGAATATTTTTGCAGCATATAGTCCCATAAACATAAACATTAGGTTTGCAAGAAACATTGCACCGAATATTGAGTAAACTTTATCGACTTGCTCGGTGAAAAGATACGGCCCAGGCCGAAGGCCATGCACCATTAAGCCTACTAGGATAATTGCGGTAGTTCCGCTTCCAGGGATACCAAGGACCATGGTCGGTACCATAGCACCTCCAGTGGCTGCATTATTTGCTGCCTCTGCACCGGCGATTCCTTCCACTGATCCCTTACCAAACTCTTCTGGCTTTTTAGACCAGCGTTTCGCCTCGGCATACCCTATCATTGATGCAACTGTCGCCCCTTCGGCTGGTAAAATGCCAATAAATGTTCCTATACCACATGATCGAACAATTGTTTTCCATATGCGTTTGTAATCCAACATCGTCGGTAACAAAACTGCCTTCATAGTCATAGCGTTAACTACCTCGTTCACGCGTTTTGACTGAACAAGTAGTTCTGATAAAGCAAATAGACCGATCATCACGGGAACGAAACTCAGTCCTTCGTAGAGTTCGTAATTGCCGAACATGAACCGTTCGATTCCCGTGGCCTTTTCGGCTCCTATAGTAGCTAACCAAACACCAAAGCAACCTCCAATGAGGTTCTTTATAGCACCACCAGCACTTATGGTAGCCAACATAGAAAGTCCAAATAAAGTGAGTGCGAAATATTCGGGTGGGCGGAACTCATAAGCAACACGGGCAAGCATTGGAGCTGCTATACATAAGATAATGACCGAAAATATGCCACCAATAGTGCTCGCAATCACTGCAATCCCGAGAGCTCTTCCCGCTTCGCCCTTTTGGGCTAGAGGGTATCCGTCAAAGGTAGTAGCTGCCGCCGCCGAAGTTCCCGGCGTATTTATCAAAATAGCAGTAATGGAACCGGCAAAGGTGGCAGAAACATAGATCGTCGCCAGTACCGTAATTGCATGCACAGGATCCATTGTAAGTGTGAACGGTAACAGCAGGGCAGCACCTGTCGTCGCGCCCAAGCCGGGTAAGACACCCAGAATCACTCCCAAAATTGTAGTGATGAAAATTAAAAAAATAAGATAAGGATCTAGAAATACAGATCCCATGGCCATTAGTGCATCAATCATTTCTTATTCCATCAACCATAATACCAGTCTGTTAACAAGCCACGAGGGAATCGAATTTTGAGAACTAAATCAAAAAGAAAGAATATAAAAATGGGAGTTACTAGAGCTAACGTCAGATTTACGGCTAAACGCTTCTCACCCCAAAGTCGGCACATTAAAAACATAACAACAGCTATGCCGATGAACATATCCACGAAGGAGGAAAGTATAAAAAAGAGGCCAAACAGAAGGATCGATCCATACGTTGGAAATCCTTCCATCGGTATCTTGTTGGGAGCTTTTCTTGTAAAATCCCAAAACATTAAAAGTGCTAAAAATATATTCAACACCATTAAAAAGATGGGGAATATTCGGGGTTGAAGTCCCTGGCCTACGATTACTGGCGCAGCTTCCTCAAGATTTAACGCTGCTACAATAACAGCAACAGAGAGAGCTATTATCGCCCCCGGTAAAACATATGCGTTTTGTTTCATGATGCCTATTTTGAAAAGTGTCCCCTCCCATTTTTAGATGGGAAGGGACTATTAAACCGTTTGATCTGGACTTATTTGATGCCCATTTCTTTTAACGCTGGACCAAATTGATTAATCATTCGGGCAATCTGCTTACCCCAGGCTTCGGATTTCATAGGAGAAGTTTCATCGAGACCCGAATTTTTTAAGTAAGCCTGATACATTGAGTGGTGCA
>CAYFGZ010000157.1:0-6498 GCA_964342575.1 uncultured Nisaea sp.
GCTTTGGCGGCCTCGAGTTGTCGGAGCATGGCAGGGAAGGCCGCCGAGGCGTCGAAAGGCAACTGGTACTGGACCTCTGTGCCGACGTTCCTAATTTCACTTCTTATATGGGTAAATTTTGATCCAACGACGGCGGAATTTCAGTTGGTTGAAAGAGTTGAATGGATCCCACAAGCCAATATTTCCTACAAGATGGGGGTCGATGGGATTTCGTTATTTTTTGTTTTGTTGTCAACTCTGTTGACGCCGATTTGTATCCTTGCCAGCTGGGAAGCGATTGAAAAAAGAGTTAGAGAATACATGATTGCTTTCCTGGTCTTGGAAACAATGATGGTGGGGATGTTTTGTGCACTCGATATTCTCGTTTTTTATATTTTCTTTGAAGGCGTCTTAATTCCAATGTTTATTATTATTGGGGTTTGGGGTGGTAGTAGAAGAGTATATGCGTCTTTTAAATTCTTTCTATATACATTATTAGGTTCGGTTCTGATGCTTGTAGCGATACTAGTTATGTATTTCATTACTGGTACAACTGATGTGGCATCATTGAGCAAATATGGTTTTTCAAGCGAGTTGCAAATCTGGCTTTGGTTGGCTTTTTTTGCTTCTTTTGCAGTCAAGGTTCCTATGTGGCCAGTACATACTTGGTTACCCGATGCTCATGTGGAAGCACCTACTGCCGGCTCGGTAATATTAGCGGGTGTTTTATTAAAGATGGGAGGATACGGTTTTTTACGGTTCTCGATACCTCTTTTCCCTGATGCAAGCGAATTTTTTAGCCCTATGATTTTTCTGCTGAGTATCGTTGCTATAATATACACGTCTTTGGTGGCACTAGCTCAAGAAGATTTAAAAAAACTGATAGCTTATTCTTCTGTTGCCCATATGGGGTTTGTAACTATTGGAATTTTTACGATGAATGAGCAGGGTGTTGAAGGCGCAATATTTCAGATGCTTAGTCATGGAATTGTTTCAGGAGCACTGTTTTTATGTGTAGGTGTGATTTACGATCGAATGCACACTAGAGAGATATCTGCGTACGGTGGATTGGTTAATCGTATGCCTAAATATGCGTTTATCTTTATGGTTTTTACTATGGCATCGGTTGGACTGCCGGCAACAAGCGGATTTGTCGGAGAATTTTTAGTATTATTGGGCGCTTTTCACTACAATACTTGGTTGGCGGCGTTTGCTGCTACGGGAGTGATTTTAGGAGCGGCGTACATGTTATATGTATATAGACGAATAATTTTTGGCTCACTGGAAAAGGAAAATTTAAAAACTATTTTAGACTTATCTTATAGGGAGGTTTTGGTGTTCACTCCATTAATTGTTTTGGTGTTTTGGATGGGAATCTACCCGGCCTCATTTCTCGATTCCATGTCGGTTTCTGTGGATAATTTGATAAATAACTTCAATGTGGCACTCAACAAAGCGGGCTCCACCTTGGCGAGCCGATGAATAGGAGCACGATTTGATAAGTCTTATTCAAATGCCAGTCATTATACCAGCCATTCCTGAAATTTTTTTGGCTTGCGCCGGAATGTTTCTGTTGATGCTCGGTGTGTTTCGTCGAAGAAATGAAGCAGACGGGCTAGTATATTTTGGAACGATGATAAGCTTGGTGGCTGCCAGTCTGCTAGTACTATTCTATGGCGGTGCGTATGACGAACCAGTATTTTTTGGAATGTTTACAAGTGGTGCTTTTAGCCAATTTTCAAAAATTCTCATCTTGCTTGGTTCAGTCCTTGCCGTGATCTTATCATATGATTACATGGCTCATGACGATAATAAAATATTTGAGTATCCAGTATTAGTTCTTTTCGCCACATTAGGCATGATGATGATGGTATCTGCCGGTGATCTTATTGCACTATACATTGGTCTAGAGTTACAGAGTTTGTCATTATACGTGCTAGCTGCGATAAAAAGAGACAACCTCAAGTCTACGGAAGCGGGACTTAAATATTTTGTTCTCGGGGCGTTATCATCTGGGATGTTGCTATATGGGGCTTCTCTTATTTATGGGTTTGCAGGCAGTACTGATTTCTTGCAGATTGCCAGAGGCATAGAAAGCCATCAGGGAGACGTTTCGGTCGGCCTAATCGTTGGCGTGGTATTTTTGATTTCTGGGCTCGCTTTTAAGGTATCAGCGGTACCGTTTCATATGTGGACACCAGATGTCTATGAAGGAGCACCGACCCCAGTAACAGCGTTGTTTGCTATATCTCCCAAAGTGGCTGCTATCTGCTTGTTTATGCAGGTGTTGCAAGGGCCCCTAATGTCTTTGGTAGAGCAGTGGCAGCAAATTATAGTATTAATTTCTATAGCCTCAATGGTACTTGGTGCACTTGCCGCGTTGGTTCAAACTAATATCAAGCGGCTTATGGCATATAGTTCTATAGGTCATATGGGATACGCGATGATCGGACTGGCCGCTGCGAATGCCTCGGGAACAAGTGGGGTGTTAATCTATATGGCTATTTACTTGTTTATGACCGTTGGAACTTTTGCTTGTATATTATGCATGCAAAGAGGCGGACAAGCCGTTGAAGGTATCTCTGATTTAGCGGGCCTATCAAGAAGTCATCCAATGATGGCGTTCGCCCTGTTGATATTTATGTTCTCAATGGCTGGTATACCGCCGCTAGCAGGTTTTTTTGGGAAGTGGTTTATCTTCCTGTCTGCAGTTGATGCAGGCCTATACGCCCTCGCCATAATTGGGGTTGTTACTAGCGTGGTTAGCGCATTTTATTATCTTCGTATTATAAAAATTATGTACTTCGATGAACTATCGGAGGCTCTAGATAAGACTATGTCTAGAAATTTGGGGGTCGTGATTTTTTGTTCGATGTTTATGATTATTATATTTTTCTTTATTCCTGACCCGTTAGTTTCAATGGCAAAGCATGCCGCGACTTCACTTTTAAGGGGCGGGGTTTGAAGGCCATTCTATGGAGCCTGATAATACTAAGCGACTGAATCTCACCGACGGTGAATTGTCTACGGTTGTCAAAGTAGTTTCCATGGCAATTACTGGTAGTACCAATGCTGACATAGCAGAGCTGGCTAAACAGGGTGCCTCGCCTTGGACAGTGGTACACGCGTTAGAACAGTCGGCTGGTCGAGGGCGATACGGAAATACCTGGATATCCCAAAAAGGCAATTTGTATATGTCTACTTTACTTCGTCCAATGGTTGCTAAGAAGCGCTGGAGAGAACTTTCTTTTGTTATGGCACTGGCAGCGGCGTCTACAATTGCATTATTTATTGAATCAGAGAGAGTTGAGGTTAAATGGCCAAATGATGTTCTTGTGAACGATCTTAAAATAGCTGGTATTTTGCTTGAAATGTTTGATCATGAAAATTGCCCTTCGTCTATTATTGTGGGTATCGGAATAAATATTAAAAATGCGCCAGTTAGCACTACATATGGGGCTACATATTTAAACAAGTTTTTAGATCAGGCCACCGAAGCTGCTTCTATTTTGAAGATTTTGTTAGGAGAAATGTTTTATTGGACTAATGTATGGGAAAAAAAGGGATTTGACGAAATAAAAAAAAATTGGTTGCAAAGAGCTTATAAACTGGGCGGTAAGGTTGAGGTGTCGGATAACAATGAAGGAACTCAGCAATTTACCTTTATTGGAATTGATAAAGATGGCGCAATTTTGCTACGAGATTGTTCAGGAAAGATAACTAAATTAATGGCGGGAACACTTAATTTTTTTTAGTAGGCGAGACGGATGTTACTTGCGATAGATTGTGGAAATACGAATACGGGTTTTGCTGTGTTCAGAGGAGAAATTTGCGTTGGTAACTGGCGTACATCGACAAATTCACGTCGTACGGCCGACGAATATGCTGTTTGGCTTACCCAACTTTTGGGTTTGGAGGGGCTGTCTATGTCCGATATAGAGGCCATCATAATAGCTAATGTCGTTCCGGACACGGCATTTAATTTAATGACGCTGTGTCAGAGATATTTTGGTATAAAGCCAATGATTGTAGGTGAAGCGGATGTAATTCTTGGGATGGATATAAATATTGACGACCCCAAGGAACTTGGTGCTGACAGGATTGTAAATGCGATTGGTGCTATGGATCAATATTCTGGTCCGTTAATAGTCATCGATTTTGGAACAGCTACCACATTTGATGTGGTGGACGAGAATGGAGCTTATTCCGGTGGAGTCATTGCTCCTGGGATTAATTTGTCACTCGAAGCATTATACAACGCAGCTGCACGGTTACCGAGAATTACTATTGTCGAGCCAGGGCTTGATGGAGAGGATTCTGTAACAGAATCTGTGGTTGGGAAATCTACAAGAGCTGCTATGAATTCAGGGATTTTCTGGGGGTATATTGGCCTAATTGAGGGTATAGTTGGTAGAATAAAATTGGAGGTTGGGCGACCTATGTCTGTCATAGCAACAGGAGGAATGGCCGATATATTTGCTCATAGAACTGATCTTGTAGACGAGGTTGATCATGATATTACTTATAAGGGCTTGGTTCTAATTTATAGACGAAATCATCCATGTCCGTGAGCGAACGTGAAATTAAAAAAAGTGAACTGGTGTTCGTTCCTTTGGGTGGGGCCGCCGAAATAGGTATGAATATGAATTTGTATCATTTCGATGGAAAGTGGCTCATGGTGGACCTGGGAATCGCATTTGGAGACGATAGCACGCCAGGTATAGATGTACTCGTTCCGGATCCCAGCTTTATCGAAGCTCGTCGGGAAGATTTGGTTGGGTTGGTAGTAACTCACGGCCATGAAGACCATATCGGCGGTATTCCTTATCTCTGGGATCGGTTGCGTTGTCCTATCTATGCTACGCCGTTCACTGCTTCCCTGATAAGGCGTAAGCTCTCCGAGGCGGGATTACAACCGCGGGCAGAAGTGATAGAGATGACTGCAGCTGATCGGATAACTGTCGCTCCATTTGATCTTGAATTAGTTTCGCTGACACATTCGATTCCTGAACCAAACGGTTTGATTTTGAGATGCGGGAAATATACCGTTTGGCATACTGGGGATTGGAAGTTTGATACAGATCCCCAAATTGGAGAGAAAACTGATCTGACGGCCTTAGTGCGGTTGGCGGAACAGGGTGTGACCGCCATGGTCTGTGATTCGACAAATGCTGACATTCCAGGGGAAACAGGATCTGAGGGGAGTCTACTAGGTAGTCTAACGAAATTATTTGCCAGGCAGCGCGGTAAAATTGCTGTAGCGTGTTTTGCCTCTAATGTTGCAAGGCTCCGGACAATTGCATTGGCAGCCAAAAATAACGAAAGACACGTGGCACTGGTAGGTCGTTCTTTATGGAGAATATATGAGGTAGCCAAAGAGCATGGTTACTTATTAGACGTTCCAGCGTTCCTGTCAGAAAAGGATGTCGGTTTCTTACCCGACAACAAGACAGTTATGATTTGTACTGGTAGTCAGGGGGAGCCAAGAGCCGCTCTCAGTAGAATAGCTGACAATAGTCACCCACAAGTTAGTTTGACACAGGGTGATGTTTTGATTTTTTCTTCGCGACAGATACCAGGGAATGAGAAAGCCATTAGCCGAATGCAAAGTAAGTTACTTGGAAGGGGGGTTAATATTATTACTGGACAGAATTCCCATGTTCATGTCTCTGGCCATCCAAGCCGCGAAGAAATGGTTGTCATGTATCAAACTATTAAACCGGAAATAGCTATTCCCGTTCATGGCGAAGCTAGGCATTTATCGGCACACGCTGCCATAGCAAAAGAATGTCAGGTGCCTCAAGTGGTTGTGCCAGAAAACGGTAGCGTTGTGCGCTTGGCTCCTGGTTCAGCTGAAGTTATTTTTAATGTTGAAACACATAACTTGGCCGTTGATGGAAAGCGCCTAACAAGGTTGGATAGTGCAGTTATAAGAGATAGGCGCAAACTCCTCTATAATGGGAGTGTTTTGCTGACGGTTATTCTAGACAGAAAAGGGTTTTGTGCGGATCCACCAATAATTACGGTTATCGGCGTTCCATTGGATTTTAAAGACGACTTTGAAGGTGGTATAATATCGTTGCTCCAAGGAGAGATTAATAGTTCAGTGTATGAAGAACGCTGTTCAGACGAATTCATAAAAGCACTAACTACAAAGTTAGTGAAACGTTCAATTCGAGAAACTTATGGAAAACAGCCAATGATCTCTATTCATTTGATTCGTTCATGATTGAAAAGGTAAGTGGGATGATAGGGCGTTTGAATCATGTTGCTATAGTAGTTCCAGATTTGGCTTTAGCAAGAGAGGTTTATGGAAAGCTATTAGGTGCGTCGGTTAGTGCTGAACAAGAATTAACGGAGCATGGGGTTTGGGTGGTGTTTGTAGAATTACTTAATACTAAGATTGAACTACTTCATCCAATAGACGATAAGTCGCCAGTTAGCGAATTTCTAAAAAGAAATCCGGCTGGAGCTATACATCACATTTGTTATGAGGTCGACGATATATACAAAGCACGA
>CAYFGZ010000158.1:0-6474 GCA_964342575.1 uncultured Nisaea sp.
TAATAATATGTATAGTGCATCAATAGATTGCGAAGATGGTACGCTTATTAGGCAATATGTAAGTGCTAGCACTACACATACAGATAGAATGGAAAACTGGACAACTGATACTGATTATTGCACACTAATACATAATAATACTAATGATTATAGGTGGTGTACTAATTGTGGAATATTAAGTGAGGTTACATAATGGCTACTACAACTATATATCCAACTATTGATGGTAGTATTAGAGCAACAAGTGGTACATCTTGGAATGCAGTTAGAGATGCAACTTCTGGTACTGCTGATACTACAGATAATTCTGATTCTATTACAGCTGAAGCTGGAATTATTATGGGCACATGGTTTATAACGAGAGGATTTTTTACATTTGCTATACCGAGTGATATATTTACAATAACAGCCGCTACTCTCAGGTTGACTGAAACTACCGATGCTTCAAATTCTCCTAATGGATTTTTTATAGCTTCTGCTAAAGCTGACGCCACTGCGATTGTTGGAGCTGATTTCGATAATGTAACTTTTGGTACTGCATATTCAAGTGCCGTAACCCTTAGTGGTACGGTAACGACTACATTAAACGCTGGTGCAATTACGGCATTAAATTCTGCCGTTGGGGGTTATTTTGAATGTGCATATGTCGAAGATACTTATGATTACACAGATACCGACCCTGTTAATACTTCGAATTTTGGTGGAATAAGATATTCAGAATATAGTGGTACAAGTAGTGACCCAATGCTAACTCTTACTTATATATCAAAATTTAAAGGGGTTATAAAAGGTGGAACTTTAAATATACAAGGGGGAAGTATAAATGTTCAATAACATAAAAAGATATATATTTATTTAATAGGGGATATATTATATGGCAAAAGATATATTAATAATACCAGCTGATGGGACAATAGAACTTTCGGGTTCATCTACTCATTATAATAAATTGACTGTAACAGGTAGGTCAATTAGTTTAGATACAGATGAACTTAGAATAGTCGATGGGAATATTGTCGCGCAAGAATATATTGTATCATCTTCTGTTTCTCATATAACTCAATCCTATTCAAGTGGTTCAACAATCTTCGGTGATGATAGTGATGATACCCATCGGTTTACAGGAAGTTTATTGGTTTTAAGTAATGCTTCAAATGATACAAGATTTCTTGGTAATAGTAGTTTTATAATTGGTGAAGCTGGTAGTGTTTCAAATACTTATAAATTTTATGTAGGTGGTGAAGCTGGAGAATATAGTTCCAGTTATTTCAATGGACCGACCTATCATAATGAAGGTGTGAGTATAATGAATGGTGATTTGGAAGTTAAAGGAACTTCCGATGGTGGTACTATTTATTCTAAAGAAGGTATTTTTGGTTATGGTGATACAAATACTGGAATAGGTTGGTCTACGGCTGATGTTGCATCTGTTAAAGCTGGTGGAGTTGAAGGTCTTATAATTGATAGTAGATTTGGCCATACAAAAGTTAAAATTAGTAGCACAAATTCTGGTTGGAGTACAATAGTAAGAAATAATTTATATTGTGATAGCGATATAAGTGCAAGTGGTGATTATATGAAAGGAAATGAATCATCATCAGTTTGGATTTCCGCTTCAATGGCATCGGAAGGATTTGGCTCTGGTGGTGGTAGTTCAACTGATAAATTTCAAATAGCTACGCCTGCATTTGTAAGAATTTCAGCTGCTGATAAATATTATGCTCAAAGTAATCCTGGTGAAACAAGATTTTATACAGATTTAGGAACAAGTATTGGTAGTGAGGTTGAACAAGTCGCAGTTCAATATTCTCAATATATAGCTATGGATACTGTTGATATAAATACATTTTATGGTAGTGTTAGAAATACTACAAATGGAGATCCTATTATCATATCATTTTATACAGGATCGGCAGTAGATAGTAGTACAAGTAATATAACTTTAGGACAACTTGGTTCTGATATAACAACAAACGCTTCAGTTGTAAATACTAATTATTTAGTATCGCAGTCATTTTCAGGATATTCAAGATTAAATAAGGGAGATTTTATTGTTATGACACTTAGAACTAATAGTTATAGTGGAACGAGTTATAGTTATCTAAACGGATTTTTAGAATTGCAATATACATAGGAGATTGTAAATGGGCGCAAAAGAAATATATTTTTTTCCACCTGGTTCAAAGTTATTACTTGAAGATGAGGGTAATGTTGAAATTAGTGGTTCGTTGCTTGTTAGTGGATCATCAACTACAACTTTAATAGGCCCTGTTCAGATTAGTGGTTCTTTAAATCAACTTGGTAGTGAAAATGCTGAGTTAGGAACAACTAAAGTTCAACAATTACAAGCTAGGGATGCAAAAGTATCAACTATCGGAACGAGATTAACGCCATTTTCTAAAATGTTCTTGGCTTCAGAAATAGATATAAGTGGATCTAGTACATTATCTATCCATAGTGATAATAACCCAACAGATGTAAAAATTAGTGGATCGTTTCTTGTAAGTGGTTCTGATACATTCACAGTAGAAGGCCCATCTGTTTTTACTGGTGGTATAACACAAGGGGATACTTATACAACCGATTTAGGAACTGTAAAAGTTCAAAATTTAGAACCAAGAAATGCTAAAACATCAACACTTGGAACAAGAAATGCACCATTTTCTAAAATGTTTTTGGCTTCAACTATTGATGTTAGTGGTTCACAACTTATTATAAGTGGTAGTACAAGCGATGAGTTACAAATATTGGTATCTGGTTCTATTCTTCCAATGGATTCTGGTTCAAATTCTGCTATTGGTTCAGTTGACGCTCCATTTAATTCTTTATATCTTACATCCGCATCTTTAAAATTAGTCGATCCAAGTGATAAATCCGTTGAAACTATATCAAAAGATGATATGACAAATTTAAAGGCTGGTGATTTTGATAGTATTGGAGATAATTCAAGTGGTACTTTAAAATTTAATGGTTCTGCAACTTTTGCAAAACAATGTACTATTAATGAATTACTTCCTGTTGATACGAGAACATCAACAATTGGAACAAAAACATTACCATGGCCTAAAATATACGTTGCTTCAGATATAGATGTTGCTGATGGTTCTACTTTAAATGTATCTAGTAATGGGAATCCAACAAATGTAAAGGTTACTGGTTCTATGGTCGTGAGTGGTTCAGATACATTCACAGTAGAGGGTCCCTCTGTATTCACTGGTGGAATAACACAAGGTGATACTTATACAACTGACTTGGGAACTGTAAGAATTGAAGCATTAGAACCAAGAGATGCTAAGGCATCAACACTTGGAACAAGATCAAGACCATTTCCTAAAATGTTTCTGGCTTCAGAAATAGATGTTAGTGGTTCTTCTACATTATCTATACATAGTTCTGGTTCGGCTACAACTTTAAAAGTTACTGGTTCTATGACTGTAAGTGGTTCTGATACATTCACAGTAGAAGGTCCCTCCGTATTCACTGGTGGAATAACACAAGGAGAAACTTATACAACCGATTTAGGAACTGTAAAAGTTGAAAATTTAGAACCAAGAAATGTTAAAAAATCAACACTTGGAACAAGAAATGCACCATTTTCTAAAATGTTTATTGCTTCAACTATTGATGTTAGTGGCTCACAACTTATTATAAGTGGAAGTACAAGTGATCCATTAGAAGTAATAATATCTGGTTCGATATATCCAATGGATTCTGGTTCTAATTCTAGAATTGGTTCATTACATGCACCATTCAAAGATTTATATGTTCAATCATCTTCATTGTATCTTGTCGATCCAACAGATAATAGTTCGGAAACTATAACAAAGGCTAAATGGAAAGCTACAGCTGATATTATAGATAATTTAACTGCTACTGTTACAGAATTAAATAAATTAGATGGGTTCACTGGAGTTGCTGCAGACCTTGAACTTGCTAAAGATTTGAGAAGTGCTGGGGCTACAAACACTAAATGGTCTAATTTACAATCTGGTAGAATGGATAGTATAGCTACTGCTGATTGGAAAGTTGGGGGAAATATATTACCTGCAATTACTGCAAAAAAAGGTAGTGGATACACATTGGGTAGTGATGCATTAAGGTGGTCAAAAGTATTTGTCGCTTCACAAATTGATGTTAGTGGTTCAGAATTATTAATAAACGCACCATCACAAAGTCAAGCAGGATTACCATTTGATATTGTTGTAAGTGGTTCTATTAAACCATATGATTCTGGTTCTTCTGTAAGTATAGGTTCTGCTGATGCACCATTCAAAGATTTATATATCCAATCATCTTCTATATATTTAGTAGATCCAACTGATAAATCTACTGAAGTAATTACAAAAGCTAAATGGAAAGCTACAACCGATATTATAGATGATTTGACTGCTACTGCTGCAGAATTGAATAAATTAGCTGGATTCACTGGAGTTACCGCAGACCTTGAACTTGCTAAAGATTTAAGAAGTGCGGGAGCTACATCAACTAAATGGTCTAATTTACAATCTGGTAATTATAGTGATATCGCAACTGCTGATTGGACAGTTAAGGGGAATATTTTACCTGCTGTTACCGCTGATAGAAGTGGTGGATACACATTAGGTAATGAAAAATTAAGATGGTCAAAACTATATGTTGCATCTCAAATAGATGTAAGTGGTTCTGAATTGATAATATCAGCTCCATCAGCAAGCCAAGCTGGTGATGATTTTACTGTAGTTTTAAGTGGTTCACTTGTACCTTCAAATACTGGTTCAGATTCACTTGGCTCATCAACTAAACCATTTAAAGATTTATATATAACAACTGGTTCTATTATATACATAAAAGATGGTATTCCTGCTCATAAACTTAGTGCTGATGATGTTGGAAGATTAAGAGATGGTAAACCATTAAGAGCTACAGATGAGTTAGATGATACTGATAAAGTTAGAGCACGAATGACTGGTGGGGTAGAGATTACAGGAAGTTTAATTAAAGATGGGGTTGAAATAACATCAACAGCAACAGAATTAAATCTTTTAGATACGGCAACTGCTGGTAATGTTGTAAACTCAAAAGTAGCAGTTTATGGTTCATCTGGTGAACTTGATGCTACTACATTAAAAATTGGTGGAACTGCTATTACATCAACAGCAACAGAATTAAATAAATTAGATGGTGTAACTGCTACTACAACAGAATTAAATTATGTAGATGGTGTAACATCTGCAATTCAAACACAATTAGGTACTAAATTAGCCCTTGCTGGCGGAACAATGACAGGCCCTATGTTGAATACACTTTATACATTTACTGCAGGTGATGCAACACCATCTGTTACTGGTGGAAGTATTTTCAAAACTGCAAATACAGATAGAGCTCCTGCTGATATAACAGCATTTGATGGTGGAAAATCAGGTCAAGAAATTACAATTATGATAGCTGACGCTTATACAGATTTTACACATGGTGGTGGAAGAGCGAGTGGTGATTTATTTTTAAGTGGTGGGGGTGATTGGGATACATCAACAGCTGGTGATACAATTACATTTGTTTGTGATGGTAAATGGTGGTATGAGAAATGCCGTTCAGATAATACAAGATAAATACTTAATTTTTATAAAATCTATATATTTATATATATGAAAACGGAGGTTATATGAAGAAAAAAAGAGAAGCAAGAGGTTTGTATGTTGAGGTTAGAAACAATAACATAGAATTTGCACTCAAAAAATTTAAACGGATGGTAAAAGATAGTGGGTTGATGATGGAATTGAGAGATAGACAATACTACAAGAAACCATCTGATGTAAGAAAAGAAAAGAAACATAAAGCACAAGCTAGAAATAGAAATAATTATAGATAATAACCAATTTTAGTTATATTTATATACGAATAGATAATTTTAAGATTGGTTAAATTAGTTAATTTCAGTAGATCTAAAATGAAATTGATAGTAAAGAATTTAATCAATTGATTATCTAATTAAGTAGATCTAAAATTAATTAGGAGAAATAAAATGGCAAAAAGAGGCAATAGTTTTCAAGGTGTTGGTGGTAAACAATATTTTATGGATGATATATCACTTGATTGGGATAAATTACCAAAAACCGATCCGTTAGTTGATGGGCAATTATATGTAACCTCTTCAGGTGTAACTGGATTTGATGCATATGTTGTGTGTATATCATCAGGATCTGTTCACTATGATAGTAATACTACTGAAGTAGGATAGAACCAAAATACATGGATAAATTAAAGGGAATAATTCATTTTATTCCCTTTTTTTTTACTTTTCTATATATTTATATATAGAAAACGAAATACACTATCGGTCATTGTCGATCATCATATAGTGTAACCGAATATTAACTTTATTAAAGTTCCTAATAACTTTATTCCAAAATATACATAATATATGGGAGAAATCACATGGATGATTTATTAAAAGAAGCTATTGCTGATGCTAAAGCTGTTCGTGAAACTGCTTTA
>CAYFGZ010000159.1:0-6395 GCA_964342575.1 uncultured Nisaea sp.
TTCAAAGGAATATCATAACCGGCAGGCTTGTTTTTTGCTCTTTCTCGCAGGCTCGCATAATCTGCTTTCACCGCGGCAACGTATTCATCACTAAGTTCAGTATTCCGTGCAGGGATAGTATAATTAGCGGTTCTTTGAAAAACCGTTAAATGTTCAGCTTGCTTCGCTATTTCAGGAATTGACTGTATAGCGGAAGACCCTGTTCCTATTATCCCGACTTTCAGACCCGAAAAATCCACCCCTTCGTGAGGCCAGTGCCCCGTATGATATGAAATCCCCTTATAATTATCTAACCCCTTAAATTTTGGCAGGTTCGAAGATGACAAGCATCCCGTAGCAAACACGCAGAAGCGTGACCTTATAATCTCATCTCCATCAGTTTTGACTAACCAGTTGCCATCCTTTTCCCGATACGTCGCCGAAACAACACGCGTCTGAAATTGGATGTCTTTCCTGAGATCAAATCGATCGGCTACATGATTCGCATACTCCAAAATCTCTGGTTGCGTAGAATATTTTTCTGACCACGTCCACTCCTGTTCTAAATCCTCATCAAATTGATACGAGTATTGAACGCTTTCTACATCGCAACGGGCTCCGGGGTAACGGTTCCAATACCAGGTACCGCCCACACCTTTTCCTATTTCAAAAACTCTCGCATTGAGCCCCATACCTCGAGCCTTGTGAAGCATGTACATCCCTGCAAATCCTGCTCCCACGACAATCACATCGAAATAGTCGCTCGCAGCGCAGGAATATTCTCTTTTTTCATTCTGATGAAGCATTCATGGACTCCAATGCATTTTACAAGCAGTTTTTTCTCGCTATATATAAATCTTACGTTTCAATAATAGACTTCAAACGTCAATAGGTTACCATCAGCGAATAAAAATTCTTTTCCGAATTATGTAATGTTCAGCTATCACTCCGGTGAATATCAAATAATATGCGTTTGAGAGATGCTAATTGCCAGTCGAGATTTTACTGAGAAAACCTTAAACTAACCTATTATGCAACTCTCCTTTGCAACAACAAATGAACAATATAGCCAAATATCAATCCCCAAAATGGGGCTGCAATATTGAGTATAGAAAAATCACTTATCGTAACAATAAATGCGATCAGGGAGGCAACGCGGTATCCTCTCCCGCCAGCTCCATCTCCAAATGCTCCATTGAAAGCCGCAGTTAATACGGGTAACATCGCGAGCCCCCCCAATACCATAATAAAATATCGCGACATACTTGTTGCAGCTTCAGTCAACAACGGTGCAAAAAGTCCTACTAAAGCAAAGAGCACCCCAAAAACAATTGCCCCTATAAAATGAGTTCCTCTCTTCCCACTTGAAACAAGAATAGCATTCGCTGGTCCTGTTATGCACGTAGGAACTGACCCCAATATCCCCATGATTAATGACCCGTATCCACAAACAACTGTCATAACATTTACGGGCGGGTTATATCCCGCACTTCGTAACACTGAGACGCCTTGCACATTTTGGACAGCAATTACAGAGATAACTAGAGGAATTACCAATTCAACCATCGCTACTATTGAAAACACTGGTTTCACTAGGATAGGTTGTGATAGCCACGCCATATCCTCTGGTATGTTTGGTCCCTCGCCTATAGAAAATGCTACTCCAACACCTAGTGCTAAGGCCGCAAACATTGGCGGAATGTATCGCCCAATCGGGCTATATATCGAGGGCAACACGAAGCCCATTATAGAAGCTGCTGCAATCATTGGCGCTTCTTGAAGACCCGCGACCAAGTTTAATCCAAACGGAAGGAAAACGCCCGCTACCATCGCCATCACAATATTTGTCGGAAACTTTGACATGAGCCACCCGACAATTCCAGACACACCCAAAAAAACCATTATTAAACCCGCTACCAGAAACGCACCTACTGCTTCACTGAAGGACATATGATCAAGCGCCGAAACTAGTAGAGCCGCGCCAGGCATAGTCCATGCCATTGCAATCGGTTGTCGGTAAGCGAAACTCAAGACGATAGTTAGTAATCCGCCAATGCAAAAGGCAGAAAAAATCCACGCGTTCACCACCACCTTGTCGAGATTTGCTGAATTAGCCACCAGCAATATTATGGCTACAGGCCCAGTGGCCGCAAAAATAGCCGCCACAAGACCATTGGTGAGGCTATCTCGATCGATTAATTGCCCATTAGCCGAGGATTCCTTAGGCATCCGCTGTGGGGGCTCCAAACTCACCTAAATACTTGCCAGTAAAAATCTCGTGAACAAGTCATATTAAAGTCATTGTCTTTGTATACTCTTAAAATAAACCTTCTACATTTCCTGCCTTGTTGAGTGTAATTTTGGTAGCAGCAGGAACGCGTGGAAGCCCCGGCATAGTCATAATTTCACCCGCTATCGCAACGACGAATTCTGCTCCATTCGATAATCGGACCTCGCGTATTGGGAGCTCATGCCCGCTCGGTGCACCTTTGGCATTTGGGTCTGTTGAAAAACTGTATTGGGTTTTCGCTATGCAAATAGGAAGGTGTCGCAATCCCATCTGCTCCCAGTCCAATAATTGGTTCCTTACCTGCTGGGAAGTTGAAACGCTATCAGCGTGATATACTTTAGTCGCAATAGTCTCTATCTTATCCATCAACGCCATTTCATCCGGATAGAGGGGCTTGAAATTTGCTTCGCCGCTGTCAGCTAGCTGAACTACTTTATGCGCTAATGTTTCTGCTCCAGCTCCGCCATCCGACCAATGCGTACATGTTATAGCATCTACTCCGTGATCAGCTAGTGCCTCTCTTACCGCCTCCACCTCGGCATCAGTATCCGTAATAAACCGGTTCAACGCCACGACGACGGGAAGTCCAAACTGCTGTGTGTTAACGACATGTCTCTCTATGTTTGCAACACCATCACGAACCGCTTTGATATTCTCCCGCCCGAGTTCCTCTCTGCCAACTCCACCGTGCATTTTTAGCGCCCTTATTGTACCAACAACTACAGCCGCGGCTGGTTTCAACCCAGCCTTTCGACACTTGATATCAAAAAACTTCTCGGCTCCCAAATCTGCCCCGAATCCTGCTTCGGTCACGACGTAGTCTGCCAACTTTAATCCAACTTGTGTCGCCATAACAGAATTGCAACCATGTGCTATATTTGCAAAAGGCCCGCCATGAATAAATGCTGGATTGTTCTCCAAAGTCTGAACTAGATTTGGAGCCAGCGCATCTTTTAATAGCACAGTCATAGCACCGTCAGCCTCTAGCTCGCGGGCATATACGGGTTTTCTATCTCTGGTATATCCAACAATTATGCTACCAAGCCGCCGTTGCATATCCTCCAAACTGGTCGACAAACAAAAGATTGCCATGATCTCGGAGGCCACAACAATGTCAAAGCCATCTGTTCTAGGAAATCCATTGGCGACGCCCCCAAGCGACCCAACGATTGAACGTAAAGCACGATCATTCATATCCAGCGCTCTGCGCCAGGCTATTCGCCGTTCATCCAGCTCGAGGGCATTACCCCAGTATATGTGATTATCGATCATCGCTGCCAACAAATTATTTGCAGCCCCAATCGCATGAAAATCGCCCGTGAAATGCAAGTTGATATCTTCCATAGGCACTACTTGGGCATAGCCTCCGCCAGCCGCTCCACCTTTCACACCAAAGCAAGGACCCAAGCTCGGCTCGCGTAGGCACATAATTGCCTTTTTCCCAATACGATTCAAAGCATCCCCCAAACCGACAGACGTTGTAGTCTTCCCTTCGCCCGCGGGTGTAGGATTAATGCCCGTCACCAATATCAACTTGCCATCATCTCTATCCGATAGCTCCTTTAAATAATCCATTGCTATCTTGGCTTTGTAATGTCCAAATGGGTTCAAAGATACTTCAGGAATACCTAACCCAGCTCCGACCTCAAGAATAGGCCGCATTTTCGCTTCACGTGCAATTTCAATATCTGACATCACCATAATCAATTACCCCTTAAAGACAGGCGTTATATGAAAACTTGTAACCCTAAAACTCATCTGGATAAAACTAGATTGAAAGCTGAACCATATTTTTTACTACCCAACAGCCCCGCTTGCCATAATCTTTTTAATTTCCCCATCTTGATAGCCAAGTTCATGTTTAAGTACCTCCACAGTATGCTCACCCAAAAGGGGTGATCGCTCTACTCTTGCCGGCGAAGCCGATAGCTTAACTGGGCACCCCACAGACAAATATTTACCCCTTTGGGGATGTTCAATCTCAACAATAGTACCCGTTTCCCGCAAACTTTCTTCTTCGGAAAGTTCCTTCATGGACAATATTGGTCCCACCGGGATATCTAAAGGATTACAAATTTGCATAACTTCAAACTTCGTTTTAGTCATCGTCCAATTTTCTATTTCATCAAATACTTCATTCAGCCTAGTAAGACGCGCATTGGGTGTCGAATAGTGGGGGTCGTCTTTCCATCCAGGTTTGCCAATCACCTCACATATTTTAGGCCATACTGCGGCTTGAGTAATAAAATATGTATATGCGTTAGAGTCTTTTTCCCACCCCTTACATTTGAGGATTCTCCCAGGTTGCCCTCCTCCAGAATCATTTCCGGCCCGGGGCGTAGTTTCGCTAAATGCAATCCCCTCTCCATACTGCGAATACTCGGTGAGCGGCCCCGCCGCCAATCGCTGTTGATCCCTCAATTTTACCCTGCATAGATTGACCACACCATCTTGCATAGCCGCCAAAACCTGTTGGCCCTTTCCTGTGGTTTTTCTTTGATATAACGCAGCAACTATTCCAAGCGCCAGATGCAAACCCGTTCCACTATCCCCTATCTGTGCGCCGGTTACGGTAGGCGGCCCATCCAGGAACCCAGTAGTAGAAGCGGCTCCTCCAGCACACTGGGCGACATTTTCATATACCTTACAATCTTCGTAGGGCCCAGGACCAAACCCCTTAACGGAAGCCATTATCATTCGAGGGTTGATTTTTTGAACTCTATCCCAACCAAATCCCATTCGTGCCATTGCTCCAGGTGCAAAATTTTCGACCAAGACATCACACTTCTTGATAAGCGATTCCAAAATAGTTTTTCCGGTATCACTCTTTGTATTCAATGTTAAAGACCTTTTGTTATGGTTGAGCATAGTAAAATAGAGACTATCGGTTCCAGGCTTATCAACCAGTTGTCCTCTCGTGGGATCTCCTGTCCCAGGCCTTTCCACTTTTATGACATCCGCGCCGAACCAAGCAAGTAATTGCGTACAGGTTGGACCAGATTGCACGTGCGTAAAATCCAAAACCTTAATATCCTTAAGTGCTTCCATTTTGGTAGGTCTCCGATCACATTATTTGTACATTGTTTGTGCCTTAGTTCCTGGCGCATATTCATTTGGATCCACCCAAACGTTTACCACGGCGCATTTTCCCGTTTTAGCAATGGCTTCACGAGCTCGCTGGAGGGCCGGCTGGATTTCCGAAGCCTCCCGGACTTCTTCCCCATGACCCCCTATCATTTTCCCAAACAAAGAGAAGTCAACGTCACCCAGCTTATTTCCGACACCGCCCCGCTGAGCACCATATTTTGCTATTTGCCCGTATCGGATTTGGTTCATAGCCGAATTGTTTCCAATAATTGCTAGATATGGAGCGTCAAATCGCTGTGCGGTCTCCATATCAAAAGCGGTCATACCAAAAGAGCCATCTCCATATAGGCAAACAACTTCTTTTTGCGGGTTTGCTAATTTAGCTGCCATCGAAAATCCCGTCCCAACCCCCAGAGAACCAAGCGCACCTGGATCCATCCACTGCCCAGGCCCACGGGGTCTAACTGCCTGAGCTGATATGGTGACGATGTCTCCTCCATCACCAATATAAATAGTATCCTCGGCCAAAAATTCATTTATTTCATAGGCCAACCTATACGGATGAATCGGATTCTGGTCGCTAGTAAACATGGGAATAAGCTTGTCTAATTTAATTTTCTCTATATCCCTGAGTTTGGTCATCCAAGCTCTCCTCTTGTTGCGAGCTCCCGCATCTATTCTACCTGAAGCTGCCTGCTCTACAGCCGCTAATATGGCCCCGGGATCCCCCGCTAGACCTAGATTGATATCGCGATTTTTACCAACAGTCGCGTAACATTGGTCTATTTGAATCAACGTTGCTTTTTCGGAAATACGTCGACCGTATCCCATCCGGAAATCAAAGGGTGTTCCAACGATTAAAATTACATCAGCCTCTTTAAAAGCATCTGAACGCGTTCTATCAAAATGGTGGGGATCATCTGCTGGAAGCATCCCTCGGCTGGCGCCATTCATATAGGCGGGAATATCCAGTGATCTAATAAAGTTAATAGCCGCAGAGTGACTGCCGCTAGCCCATACTTGTTGCCCAAATAAGACC
>CAYFGZ010000160.1:0-6257 GCA_964342575.1 uncultured Nisaea sp.
AGTGTATGCGGGGTTTGATGGGTACGATGAACGGGAATCCGCACTGGTCGGAAAGTATGAACACAAGATGAAAAACATCTCCTCCCGCGGGCCGGTGTTCCTCAAAATGTGCGGGAGCAATGTCAAGATTGGCGAAATCAGCTTGATGCGGCCTGCTCCGTAAGCGTCCGGCGGATGCTCTACCTTGATGGCCCGAGCTGGCAGCGGAAAGTTCCATCAAGGGCACCTGTGGTTGCCTTTGACACCGACTTTGCGGATGGCTGGATCGCACATATGTATAAGGTGTCGCTCCACGACATTTTGCGAGATGGCAAGCGGCCTGTGCGCCACCATGAACCAGGGAAGCCAACCGATGGCCAAAAGACAATCTGCAGCTCCTGCGTCTATCAGTGCCAGGCGGGAAAAGACGATTGAGAAGGACTTCCAGTCTTGCAAAGAACTGCTGCGGGCTGGTGCAGACAGGAACCTTTGGGTCGAGGACAACTGCAAACGCATGAAGTCTTGGCAGGAAGCGGCGGAGGCCGGTGACGCTCGCGGCCAGCTGCTTTACGGTTTGTGTTTTCACTACGGACATGCCGCAGCCAACGACGACGTCAAGTGTTTCACCGCATCATCTGAGCGAGGGAATCCGCAAGGCCAACTCAGTCTCGGGCGGTTTTACCGCTTTGGCCCGGTCGAGCGGTTCACGAAGGCTGCCGAGCAGGACACCAAGGAGGACAGGACACCATGCCCGTCGAAAAGGTGCTGACATTACAAGAACTCGCCGAGCAGTTGATAGCAGAAGAATTCCAATTGGAGTTCTGGGACTTCACGCAACTCGATGATGCGGCGGCCGAGAGCCTCAGTAAACACGAAGGTCAGCTCTACCTCAACGCCCTGACAAGCCTGTCAGACACGGCGGCCGAGAGCCTCGGAAACCACAGGGGCACCCTCCATCTCGACAGCCTGTCGAGCCTCTCCGAGGCGGCAGCCGAGAGTCTCGCGAAGCACACGGGAACGCTCAACCTCCACGGATTGGAGAGCCTGTCTGACGATACTGCTGTTCGGTTGGCACAGGCAAAGTTGTCTGCCAGTCCAGAAATCAAGCGTCAGATCAAGAAAGCCGTTTCGGCAAGGAACCAACAAGCACGCAACGCTGCAAGAACTGGAAAGACCGTATTAACAAAACAACAAGCAACAAAACTACGAAAGTTGCTGCGCAACAAAACAGCAGACAATGTTCTCCTGGCCATCCAGTTAATTACTTCTGCCGAAGCGACCAATGACGACATCAACGATGTGTTCTCCTCGTCGGTGATCAGCCTGCTTGTCAATACCCGGGATTCGACTGTCTGGTTTGCCATTGCGCCGGTCCTGCGTTCCTGTCCCAATTTAATGCAGGAGTTCGCCGATCTGATCAATAAACGGCAGAAAGATTGGGATGATGGTGGCAACCAGAAATCCCTGATCTTCGTGCTCAGCAAACCGGAAGATCTCATCGCAGAACCTGAGCAGGTCCTCACCAACAGCATTGGCATGAAATTCCTGTTGGTTGAAAGTGGTGAGTTCTTTATGGGAAAAGCTGGCTGCTCCTGGGGAGAAAACCAAGAACATCTCGTTCGCGTCACTCACCCCTTTCACCTGGGCATGCTGCAGGTCACTCAACAGCAATATGATTCCGTCATGGATGACAATCCCAGCTTGTATCGCGGACCAGCACTTCCTGTCGAGCATCTAACATGGCTGCAAGCCTCCACATTCGCGGAGAAATTGTCTGAGCTCTCTGCCGAAAAGTCAGCTGGTCGCTCTTACAGACTTCCTACCGAAGCGGAATGGGAATTTGCCTGTCGCGCGGGAACAACAACGGATTTCTCGTTCGGCAGCAGACTGCTTCCTAGCCAGGCCAATTTCAGTGAAAACGCCCATCAGAACACCGCACAACCAACTTGCCCGGTAGGTTCGTTTGAACCAAACAGTTGGGGATTCTATGACATGCACGGAAATGTCTGGGAGTGGTGTTCGGACTGGTTTGATGAAGAATATTTTCGCGACTCGCCAACCAGCGACCCCACCGGCCCTGACAAAGGAACTCACCATGTGCTCAGGGGAGGCGCGGCATCCAACGCTGGCTATGAATGCTCATCCTATTTGCGAGGAGAAGCCAGCCAATGCGATGGCCCAGTCGACAGCACCTACGCTTACGGCCGCTATGAGGAACTCGGAGACTTCGGGATTCGACTAGTGTGTGAGATCAGTCCAGGTAGCAATGGGGTCCGTTCTTGAGTGACCCTGGCTGAGACTCTCCGGCCGGTGGCTGCAGGGCATTTTGTGGTGTGCGATTACGGGGGAACCAGCGAGTTGATCGATCCTGAGTGGTCCCTTGTACTCGTTGAGGTGTTTTGCTGCTGCGTCCGACGGGCTTGTCAGCCAGTTCCTGGAGAATGACGGGGGACGACAAGTCGCCGGTGGCCCATCGTGCCGACCATCTGCTGCCGCAGAATGAGGAGTGATGGGGACCGTGACCTGAGGAGCACAAAACGTGGCGAAGAAGAAGACTGCCAAACAAAAAACGGTGAAGGCGAAGGCAGCCGCAGGGCCGACTCAGTCGGCGAGAGCTGCGAAGCAACAGGCCGCCAAGATTCGAAGACTCCTCGACAACGAATCGACTGTTGACCTGGGCTGCGAGTTGTTGATCACGCTTGCCGATCCGGCCGTCTACGAGGCGTCGCTGAAAGGCTGCGGAGTGGATGCTGAGAGCGGTCGGTTGGAAGTGAGTCGTTTGTTTCGTCACAACCAGGAGTGGCGCACACGTGCGTTGATCCGCATTCTGGGGACGGCCCCGGAAGGATGCTCGTTGCGAGGAGCAGATCTTGGCCAACTGGACCTGTCCAGCGTTCAAGGGCAGGGCTCTTCGGGGACGAGCAGTCAGTTGGGAGATGTCTACGACTCGCTCCTGGTGAGCTTGCCGGAGGAAGTCGCCGGATTCACGAATCTGAAGAGGTTGTCGATTGACAACACGCTCATCAGGAAGCTTCCGGGCAGCCTCGCGGAACTGACCAACCTGGAATATCTCTCGGTTGCATTCGACAACACCTACTTCAGTCTCGCGTACGGCTCTGGTTGGGATGCGAGAGCTTTTCTGACGACACTGCCTCGTCGAATCGGTCAGTTGAAGAACCTCATGGAATTGAAGTTGTCGTCGAATTCGATCAAGACGATCCCGAAGGGAATTGGGGACCTGGCGTCACTCAGAGAATTGGACCTGAGCGGGAATCCGTTGCAAGCCCTGCCGGAGTCGTTTGGGAACCTGTCAAAACTCGAGACTCTCGACCTCAGCAACACATCGCTGAAGACCCTGCCTGATTCCATCGGTGGCCTGGTCAGTTTGCAGTCTCTGAACCTCAGCAACACGTCCGTGCAGCACCTTCCATCAGCGATCGGCCAACTGGAATCCCTGAAGACACTGCACCTTCCAGAGACGATTGAAGAGGTCCCCAAGGAACTGGGGCACATCACCAGCCTGTCGAGGATCGAGATGGATGCCTCCTACGATTGGAACGAGGAGGGTTCGGACCCGGTGGCCCGCGTCATCCTTGGTCTCTGCCGGCAGATCCTCGCAACGGAGCAGCGACGGTAGAACACCGACGCGTAGAAGAGGCATGTCCAACTGTTCCGGAAATTCGGCTGTCGCACTCATTTCTCGACATTCATGGTGAGATGCAGCGCCGCACCTAGCGCAAGACGCGCCTGTGCTGTGAGCACGCGTGGCCATCGCGCTTTGCGGTATCCCTTTCGCTTCTTTTCTTGTTCATATTGTCTGGCCTTTTCATTGGCGGTTCTCCTGTCAGGACAGTCCGCGTCTTTTACCTGACTTTTGAGCCGCTGGGATTCCCGCCTGCCCCAATGAGAAGCAACTGTGAAAGACCCGTTGGGCGCTTCAGTTACAGTCAGCAGATAGAGTTTATCGGAGGTGTTGTCCCTGAAACGAAGACAGCTCGTGATGACATCTCCCAAGGCGGGAGGCGCAGGCAGAGCATTTACGACGGAGTTGATCAAGGCATCAAGATCATCGAGAGCAAACATGTTGTGGCAGCGGAGAAACAGTGGCAATTGTCTGGGTTCGAGTGTGCCACAATTCAGGACAAACAACTCTCCATGAGGTTTGTGGTCAGAACGAATGTCGTTGAGAAACGCGTCCCACTCAGCACGGACGTATGTGGATTGGATGTGCTCTACGCAGGAACCGACCAGGACCAGCACGCGGGATGCGTCGAGAGCCATTTCGATTGCCGATGAATAATTGCCCGCTCCTTGTGTGATGATGGATTCCGCACTGAAAAACACTGATACACCCCGGTCGCGAAGCGCGTCGTATACCAGTCGGGCAGCATCTGTATCGTGCGTCTTGAACGATATAAAGACATCGTAATTGTGGCCCGCGGTGGTGGTCTCTCGGGTCGTGGCAGTCTTTCTCGTTGAGCCTGTCGTTTTCCTCGGAGCAGCTGTCTTCTTCGCGGCCGTCTTTTTGGATGCCTTTTTTTTTGCCGCCTTCTTGGGAACCGATTTCTTCGCGGTGGTTGTCTTCTTCACCGTCCTCTTGCGAGTGGTCGTTTTTGCGGATTTGTTGCGAGTGGCTTTCTTGGCTGCTGCTTTTTTCTTTGCCATGAAGGCGGTCCTGTCGTGTTGCTGGCTGTGGCGTCGTCTTCGATCGAATCAGATGCGTTGTCCCGCAGCGGGATGGTTGGTCACGTCAGTTCAATGACCCGGGGCCGTGTCTCACGGCGTGGCCTCGGGCAGGATGCGGAGTTGGCTGATTCCCCCGGACTGTTTCTCGACAACAATCTGGGTGCTGATCCGCTCCTTGAGTACGTCGACGTGCGAAATGACCCCGACGGTTTTGTGGTCCTGCCGGAGACTTTCCATGGCGGCGATGGCGATTTCGAGGGTCTCCGGGTCCAGGCTGCCAAAGCCCTCGTCGATGAACAGCGAATCGATCCGAACCGTTCGGCCGGCGAGTTCCGAGAGGCCCAGAGCAAGCGCGAGGCTCACAAGGAAGCTCTCGCCACCCGAGAGGCTGGCCATTGGCCGGCAAACGTCGGCCTGGTGAAGATCCTCGATCTGGAGGTTCAGTGATTCCTTCTCCCCGTCGCGGCTGATCCGGTAGCGGTCGCTGAGCTTGACCAGGTGATGGTTGGCGTGCCGCGTGAGGATGTCGAGCGAGATCCCCTGGGCATAGCGGCTGAACTTGTTTCCATCGCGTGAGCCGATGAGTTTCCCCAACTGTTCCCACACGACAAATTCCCTTCTTTTCTCCTCCAGCGCTCTCTCTATTTGTTGCCGCTGGGTGCGGTTGTTGTTGTCCGTCTCGATTCTGGTGTGACGGTTCATCTGCTCTTTCAGCAGCGTATCCTGCTGCTCCTTCAACTGGTTCTGTGCCGCCGTGAAGGTTTCGGCTTCCTGGCCTTCCAGCACGTCCTGCTCGAGAAGCTCCGCGATGTCTTTTTGCGCTTGTTCCAGGAGCGCTTTGGCCGTAGTCGTCCGTTGTGTCAGGCGGTTGTCGAGGTCGTCGATCTCCTGGACCACCTCGGGGGCCAACCTTGCACCGCAAAGCTCTTCAAGTGTTTCGAATTCGGATTGGGCAACCGCGGTCTCCAGTTGTTTCTTGACTTCGTCAAGTGCTGCGGCTGCCTCGTCCTTGTGATTCCGACGGTCGGAAGCCTGGGTTTTCCTGGTTTTCTGCAGCTGGACGGCTTCCGTGTGGACTTTTTCCGAATCGGACACCGTCGGCAAGTCCTCGGGGACCGGTTCGGGTTCCAGGTCTTCCGGCAGCGGTGGCAGGTTGTCGAACTTCTTCTGGAGCGCCTCGACATTGCTTGCGGCAGCTTTGGCCTTCCTCTCGAGATCGGCCTGGCTCCTCTTGGCCGTCTCTTCCGAATCGGAGTGTTCGCGATAGGCCTGCTCTCGCTCCCGGAGTTCCTCACGGAACGCGTCCTCTTCTCCCGACAGCGGAGTCCTGGCGGTGAGCGGTTCAAGCAGCGTCTCGAGTGTCTTCAGTCGGGTTGCGAATTCGCGAAGGCAGGTGTTGAGAGCCTGACGGTCGTGGGTCAGTTCCTGAGCCGTTTCCGCAAGGTCCTTTTCCGCCGTCTTGGCTTGCTCGTTCTCATCTTTGGCCTTCTCGGCTTCTGTTTCCAGGTCGGCGATCTTGTGGCTGGGTGCGGCACCGTCGGCGTATGGGTGTTCCAAGGCACCGCACAGGGGACAGGGCTCCCCGTTGGTGA
>CAYFGZ010000161.1:0-6183 GCA_964342575.1 uncultured Nisaea sp.
TGCCCGCCGCTCGTGTCTCAGGTGTTCGACGGTGCTGGCCTCGTCGATGTCCACGGCGCAGCCTTCGAGATGCTGGCTTGGGACGTCCCCGTGGTCTCTTCCGCTCACAACTCCGTCAGGGTCAGAGTTCACGCCCGGGGGGCGGGGGGCGCTGGCGGCAAGTTCAGGGCTCGCGCCGATGGTTCGGGCGCGTCGGATGTGGCGAACTTCGGCGGCCTCGCCTCGGTCGCAGAGATGACACTACCCATCTCGACCGCAGGCCAGACCGAGCGGATACGGCTAGAGGTTGAGGTCGTGGCCCCCGGCGACGCGGTCGAGCTGCTCGGCGTAAGCATCGCCACCGAGAGACTCTCGGCGCCCCTGTCTCCCGGCACTGTGTCCACCCCCGGCGGCGGGTCTATCGTCCCGGTCGGCCAAGACTCCACCGGACAGGGCCGCCCCTTCTCGGCCGCGCTCGGTCGGGCACTAATCAACAACGCTGAGGCCATCGCAGCCCGAGACACCTGGTGTTGGTCCTGGTCTGGGCTGTCGAGCCCGGCGGGGTATGGGGTGGGGAGCGGCTCAATGCGAGACGTCGACGCGCCCCAGGTCGCCAGGCTTCGACCCGGCGCCACGTCCCTGAAAATTCGGGCCCGAGTCCGCAACCAGACAGCGAGTCCGACGAAGGCCGTGATCGTGGTCACGCGGGGGGTTGACGACTGGCCCCGCGGGCGAGTTGCCGTGCTGGAGGTTGACGTACCGGCCAACACTCCCACGACCACCGTAGACCACACGCTGGCCATCCCCAAGGGGCGCCGCGCCGGGCTCCCGGGCTCGTCCTTTCAGCACGCACTCGTGGGGGTCGTGTCGTCCTTCTCAATGGTGGCAGTCCTGCGTGACGAGACGCCGAGGGCCGAGGTCGTGGCGCTCGCCGTGTGGGGTGACGCGTGAGCGACCACCTTGAATTCTCGCGGCGATGGAACCTTCAACAGCTTGACGCGGGCGCGGTCCCCCGCGAAGTGCTCGGGGAGGTAATGCGGGTCGGGGCTGAGGCCATCCAGAGGACTGACCCCGACCTGACCATTGATGGACTCTTAGGGCCCGCTACATGCGCGCACGTGGCCGAGCGCCTCGGGGTGACGAGAGACCGCCGACGAGTGCGGACCCCCAGCGGTGACCCGCCGCCAGTGCCGACCCCGGCGAACGTCCGCAGCACATACGGCCACTTCCGGTACGAGGCAGACCCCCGACAGCGGGGCGCAATCATCATCGAGCGGCAATGGGTCAAGAGCAACATTACGAGCGTGAAGCTGCACAGCGGCCGAACGATACAGACCCACAGCCTGATAGCTCGCGAGGTCAAAGACCTGTTTCGCGAGGCGTGCCAGCGCTCAGGCTACACCCCCGAGCGCGTCGGGTGCTGGGTGCCCCGTCACAAGATGTGGGATCCCGAGCGGAGCCTAAGCACTCATGCTTGGGGGGTCGCTGTCGACTTCGACCCAAGACTGAACAAGTACGGCGCCAAAAGCGGGACGCCCCTCCACGATAACCCCGAGTTCGTCCAGGTCTGGACGGATGCCGGGTGGACATGGGGCGGCTACTGGCGGACGCCTGACCCTATGCACTTCCAAAGGACCAGATGACATGATCAGCCGTGACAATAAGTGGCTTTTGGCTCAGTTCGTCAGCGTGATCGGCTTCGTCGTGACCGCTGCGTTTTTCGCCGCCAGCGTGGACGCAAAGGCGTCGCAGGCGCTCCGTGAGGTCGAGGACAGCAAGACCGAGCGGGCCGCCCTGCGGAGCGAGATGAGCGCGCAACTCATCGCAATGCGGGAGCGGCTCGACAAGCAGACGGGGGCCCTGACCGAGATTAGCGTCCACCTGAGCGCCATTCGAGTGAAGCTCGGGGGGTCGCCATGAGGACCGGACCAAGCATCGCCGCCCTGTTCTTCGGGGCCCTACTCATGCTCATCGCCTTCAGTTTTTGGGCCGCGGGCAACACGGCGACGCCGGGCCCCGCGGCGCCCGAGCAAGACGCGGAGAGCCTGCCCGCCCTACTCATCCAGCAGAGGGCGGTGATCGACCAGATAGACGACGACAGGCGGGCCATCGACGAGGCCCTACGGGGGATATATGCAGATCCTAGAGATTGACCCGACCGGCTGGAGCACCATCCTCCGGGTCGGCTTCCTTGCCGCTTGCTGCACTTGGGGGCTTGCCGAGGCCCTCAAGCCTCAGCTCAGACGGCTGACCCCCGACGGGTGGCCGCGGGCGGGCGTGCGCATCGGCGCCCTCGGCATCGGCAGCGCCGCGGGCTGGCTGTGTCTACCCTCGGGGATGGGCGCTGTTATTGGGTTTGCCGGTGGGGCGCTGTCTGCCGCCATCGTCGCGGCCGTAAAGCGGGTGCTTGATGCTCGGTCTACCTGACTGGCTCTGGGGTGGGGCGGCTGGGGTGGTGGTTACCTTGGTTGCTCTGCTTACGACGAGGCGCCGAGGCAGCCAGAGCGGCGCCGTCGAAGCCATCCGCGAGCACATCGAAGAAGCTACTTTGGCCCGGGTGGAATCCGCCGAGGGCCACCACACCGAGCGCGAGGACCACATAAACCGGGCCGCCGTGAGGGTGGCCGAGGCCGACGCGCAAGGGGTGGCCGACGCGCTCAACAGTCTTTTCCCGGCCGACGGTGGCGACGGTGGACGCTGACTTGACGCGCGCACGCGCTTGGCTTGGTCTGTTCTTGGCGTTGTGCGCCTGCCTGGCCAGCCAGAAGGCGAGAGGACAGACGCCGGGCGCGCAATGTGTCAACGCTTCACCGATAGACCAAGGCCAGGCCGCCCGGTGCAGCGGAATCCTTCTAGGGCTTGAGCAAGCCCGAGCCGCGGCCCAATGCAAGGCCGTGGACCTGCCCCGCTGCGAGTCGGACGGACTGCGAGACCGAGAGGTCTGCACCGCCAAGCTCGACGGCCTCGGGGCCAAACTTGCCGCCGCCAAGATTGCGGCAGTGGAGCCGCCGCCATGGTGGCGGCTTCCGCTTGTGGCCGGGGGGGCGACCGTAGGCGGCGCGCTGCTCGGATGGGTGGCGGCCTCACTGACGAGGTAAGATGAACAATCGACAGAGGCCGAAGGCCAGTCCAGAGGAGTGCGCGGACTGGCTTGCACGCTATGAAGAGGCGAGGGCCTTAGACCCCTACCTTTCGCAGTCTCAGTTCGCTGTGTCCCAAGGCGTCCACAAAAGCACAATGTCTCGATGGCTGGCGCGCGCGCGAAAGGCGGCCGGGCCGGATACGAGGCCCGCAAGGCCAGCCACACCGCCCCCACCTGTCGCCCCTCCCATCACGGGGGCCCCCGCGGTTGACCTCCCCGAGTTCAGCCGATGGGACCGCGGCGGCGTGCCGCTTGTCCCGCAGGGTGAGAGGCCAGAGGGTGGCCTTGATGGCCTCCTGTGGGATGCGGACAAAGAGGAGCCCATAGACGAGCTACTCGACCGCCAGGTGAAGACCTACGAGCGGAAGAAGAGGGCGAAGGCGAACAAGATCAAGCGTGTGCGCGTGCCCGACGGGCTGCCCATTGCTATATGCCACATCGGAGACCCCCATGTGGACGCGGCGGGATTCAATGTGCGGGAGATGCAGCGCGTTCTTGCGGCCATCTCCCGAACGCCGGGGATGTACGCGGGCAACCTGGGGGACGTCACCCAGAATTGGGTCGGCCGACTTCAGGCTCAGTACGCCCACCAGAACGCTACCCTAGATGACGCGGTCAGGCTGGAGCGCTGGCTCCTTCACTCGTGCCCGTGGGCCTACCTCGTCATCGGAAACCACGACCATTGGAACCAGGGTAGTTACCTCCTGCGGGAGATTCTGCGGGGCGTCTCCGTGGGGGCCGTCGGTGACCATGAGGTGAGGCTTGAGTTCGACTTCGGCCACGGGCAGCCCGTCCGCATCATTGCCCGCCACCAGTTCCGCGGGAGGTCGCAGTGGAACCGCTCGCACGGGGTCATGAAGGCGTTACGCTTTGACCCGTGGGCAGACGTCGGCATACAGGGGCACGTCCACGTCCACGCCATGCAGACGGAGACCACCGACGACCAGCGGATAAAAACTGCCCTGGTGGTGCGCGGCTTCAAAGAGATGGACTCATACGCGGACACGCTCGGGCTAACCGAGGACCCGTACGGGCACAGTTGCACGACCATCCTTGACCCGGCGGGGCCTCCTACGGAGCGCGTGCGGGTCGTCTGGGACCCTGACGAGGCCGCAGAGGTGCTTACGTGGCTCCGCGGGCGCAGGTCTCGGGGGTAGTCGCGCTGGGGGCGCCCTTTTTCTGGGGCTGTAAGCGGCCCGAATCATTCAGGTTTTAAAGAGCTCTTCAAAAAGTGCGCTTTTCTTCTTGCTCAACCTAGGGGATTCCCCTAAGTTTAGTTTGTGCAGAGGGAACGAAACGAAACGAGAAGGGGAAAGACGATGAGCGCAGCCAAACCTATGAACCTTAAACAGTGGCAAGATCTAGCGGGACAAATGACGGCCACCGAATGGCTAGAGTCAGAAGATGCTGACTGGGAATCCCCCTTAATCGACATCATAGACATTCTCACGGAATGGTACAGCCTCCGGCGGCCACACCTCGAAGTGGGAGACGTCATCGAACTTGCCGGAGACCACGCGCTGCGCGGCGCGAAGTAGAGCCACCGCGGCCACCAACAGCCGAAGCGCCTGCGGGCGTCCGCCGGGTTGTTTACCGGCGCTGATGAGGCAGACGAGAGATAAGGGGAAAGACGATGAGCGACTACAACGCGCAAGAACTGACGGCGGCCGCGTACGCGGCCTACTATGTGACAGTTGACCCCCTGGCGGGAAGGCTGAGCAAGTACGACGCCGACACCGAAACGAACGTCGCGCTGGGAAGCGATGACAGCGACAACGCAGAGCGGGCCGCCAGGCTGCTCTCTAAGGGATACATACGCCCCGGCTATCCGTGGCGGGCACCCGTTGCGCTCGTACTTGAGCCGCGCGGCGGCGCGGGCGACTGTGTGCTCCCGCGCGCTGCGCTTGCGTGCTCATATCCGTCAAGGGAGACGCCCCTTGGCCGACTGTGGGCGGAAAACCACGGCGGCGGGGTGTACGCGGTGTTACGCGAGGGGCCGCGGGACCGCTCGCAGGCACCGGCGCCGTCGCTCATGGCCGCCATACTGGACGTGATGGCCGCGAAGCACCGCGAGGGCTTGAGTGAACTGCGGTGCACCCATAGCAAGAGCCCGCAACCCTGACGGGCGCAGGTCTCGGGGGTAGTCGCGCTGGGGTCGCTCTTTTTCCGGGGCTGCAAGCTGCCCGAATCATTAGCCTTTTAAAGAAAGTTTCAAAAAGTGTGCTTTTCTTCTTGCTCAACCCAGGGGATTCCCCTAAGTTTAGTTTGTGCAGAGGGAACGAAACGAAACGCGAAGGGGAACGAAGATGACGACCGCAACCGCACAGAGCGTATCGAGAATTACCGCATATCTTGAAAAGAATGGCCCCTCCCACGAAGCTGACGCGGTTCGTGCTGGGCGCGTCGAACCTAACGCCGCGGCTGGATGCCGCGGACTGACCGCCCTCGGGGCGAGGGGTGTTCTCCGGGAGATGCTGGCCGATGGCTCCGTCGTTAGACTGTACGATAGCCTTAATCTGCCGTTGGTTGGCCTACGATGACCGACCACGAGCGAGCAGTGGCCTACTGGCGGGCCTTCAAAGCCGCACTCCCGCCCACCTCAGTCGAGGCCATCGCGGCCGCGGCGGGGAAGCGGCTGGGGGTAAAGCTGGCCTACGCCACCACGGAGAACGCGATTAAGCGGGCCATCGACCCGGACGACCCGACCGCCAAGGACAGACCCAATCAGAAGGTACCCGCGTCGGAGCTTGACGCGGTGCTGCGGGGAGTGCTGGGCGGATGCACGGACGAGATCGTCGCGAGGGCGTGCAGGGCGGCGGCGGCGGCGGTTGTGGCCGCCATCACGGGAGAGAGTGTCGAGGACCTGGAGAGACGAACGGAGGGCAAGTGAAGAGAAAGCATTACATCATCGAGGGCGAGGGAGAGGGCCTGGTCTACTACCAAGTCACCCGGGGCTCGCTAATCCAGTTAGCCAGGGAGGACGCCGAACGGGGGTATGAGTGCCTATTTCTGCGCCCCACTCTCCGGGTGCCCGCAGGGGTTCGTGTCGACGAGGGGCGGGC
>CAYFGZ010000162.1:0-6066 GCA_964342575.1 uncultured Nisaea sp.
TATTACGAAGATAATTTGTGTACCCTTCGTCTCTAGTTTCGGCATCTCCAGCAACCAGTCGACCCGTCTCCTTAATTTCCTGGGTCACGATGCGAGCTCCCTGAGTGCAGACGATATTAGTTGATCCAGCGTCCCATCATCTGGAAAGTCTTTTAAAACATCCGACACGACCTGATGAGCTTCGTTCCGGCTGAAGCCCAAATTAGTCATTGCCGATATAGCATCTTCAAAGAAAGAAACTTGAGAAGACGCTGCCTCGTTATTAAATGTCGGCTCCAAACTAAAAGCATTCGCCGCTTTTTCTTTCAACTCATTAATTATACGTGTAGCTAGCTTTTGCCCAACCCCATCAGCTCTGCACAAAACCGTTTTATCCTGGCTTGCTATAGCTTTAGCGATTTCATCAGTTGATAACGCGGATAATATAGCAAGTGCCGCTTTAGCTCCCACTCCTTGCACAATTTGTAGAAGTTGAAACCAGCTACGTTCCTCCTCAGTTGCGAATCCAAATAAATGGATATGATCTTCCCTGACATGCGTTTCAATTTTTACAGTGACTGAACTTCCAACCACCCCCAACTGACTTAACGTTCTGCTAGAAGCAAATATAGCATACCCAACCCCTCCAACATCGATTATAGCCCAATTTTCACCAACTGAATCTAGTCGCCCAGTTAATTTGCCTATCATTCCAGTGTTTCCTTGCATAACGCGGCGTCTATTAGTTCTTGCATGCGGCTGGAAACAGCTCTTCCATATTCTTTAGTTTCATGCGCTGCTATGCTTTTTCCCAAACTCTGATTAACTTGGGAAAAGTGCGCATGACAAATTGCAACCGCCAAAGCATCCGCTGAATCAGGACTGTCAATGTTAGCACTAGGAAGAATCTTTCTCACCATAAGCTGAATCTGCTCTTTGCTAGCATGGCCAACACCTACTACTGATTTCTTAACTCGATTGGGGGCATATTCCGTTACGGCAACATTTGCCAAAGCAGGCGAAATCAGAACCGCACCCCGAGCAATTCCCAGCTTTAGTGTGGAGGAAGGATTCTTATTCACAAAAGTCTCTTCTGCCGCAGCAGAATCAGGTTGAAATTTTTTCACAACATCTAAAACACCCCGATGAAGTTCCACTAACCTCTCTACAAGAGTCAACTTTGTTGATGGTTGAACAGTTCCATTCCCAACGTGGATTATGCTACTTCTATTGTGATCAATGACCCCCCAACCCGTTCTGCGTAGTCCGGGATCAAGCCCAAGTATTCTCATTTTACGAGGAGGACTAATGCTTTCTAACATTTTTCTATATCAAAAGTTTTTCCATGGTTTCATCACTTACTTCAAAATTAGCGGAAACAGACTGCACGTCATCGTTGTCATCTAACACCTCAAGCAACTTTATCAGAGTGATCGCTTTTTCCCCTTCTAAATCAACAGTGAGCTGGGGTTTCCAAACTAAAGAAGCCGATCCAGCAGGCCCATACTGTTGTTCTAAATACTCCCTAACCGAGTTAAAGTTTTCCGTACTGCAAATAAACTCATGCCCTTCTTCGGTAGTTTCTACATTTTCCGCACCCGCCTCAACCGCAGCCTCAAGGGCGGTATCCGCGGAGCCAAGATCCAACGGGTAAAAAATCAATCCGATCCTATCAAACATAAAACTTACACTATTCGTTTCTCCCAAATTTCCGCCAAATTTACTGAAGGCCGCTCGAACTTCTGAAGCGGTCCTATTTCTATTATCGGTCACAGCATCGACAATAATTGCTACGCCACCTGGTCCATATCCTTCATAACGAATCTCGTCGTAGCTACTCTCACCTTCTTCGCCCGCAGCTTTTTTCAAAACTCGTTCTATATTGTCCTTTGGCATGTTGGCAGCCCTTGCTGCTGCCACAGCTGATCTTAACCGTGGATTTGAGTCTGGATCCGCTCCCGCTTTAACTGCAACGGTTAGCTCCCTAATCAGCCGGGTAAAAATCTTCGCCCTTTTTTTATCTTGGGCCCCCTTCCGGTGCATAATATTTTTAAACTGTGAATGCCCTGCCATTGACTTTTTCCGTGTTGATGATATCAGCAACTGTTGTTGTATATAGGAAATAATCTACTAGATATAGTGGTTAGTTGTTATAGTTATACCAGCATTTAACAAAATTTTGGCAACATTATGGCCTGCCGCAAAGAAAATTTTATGTATTAATTTTCAGTTTGTAGTTCAGTCAAAGACCAATCTATCGTTTTGGATATGTTTGGCTCAAAAGCCCATTACATCGGATTGGTTCAATACTAACCGCTAAACCAGTCCTGTCGTCGCTTACAATTAAAGCACCGCAGACAGTCGCCTCTCCGTTTGCCGGTTCCAGACGGGGACCCGGTAGTTTGGAAACGAAACGCCGAACCGGCCCTTCTTTTTTCATCCCTATTACAGAGTCAAAGTCACCACACATACCTGCATCTGTTTGATAAGCTGTTCCAGCAGCCAGTACCATATAGTCCGCTGTTGGTACATGTGTATGTGTCCCAATAATAGCTGTCACGCGCCCATCAAAATTGTGGCCAAATGCCATCTTTTCACTTGTAGCCTCACCGTGCATATCAATAAAAATAAAGTCAGCACCACCAGCCAAAGGGGTATTTTCAATTATCTTTTCTACCCCTGCAAATGGATCATCCAATGGATCCATGAATAATCTGAGCATAACGTTAATTACTAAAACACGTCTTCCATCCGAGGTTTGGAATAAGCCAGACCCATTTCCTGGCGAGTGCAAGGGATAATTAATTGGTCTGAGCAACCTAGGCTCTCGATCTACATATTCGACTATCTCTCGCTGATCCCAAACGTGGTTACCGGATGTAATTACATCTACACCATTGTCAAACAGCTCATCAGCAATATCTTCATTGATCCCGAAACCACCAGCCGCATTTTCACCGTTCACAACTATAAAATCTGGTTCAAGAGTACTTCTAAGGTCAGGAAGTTTTTCTAATACCGCTTTTCTTCCGCTTTTTCCAACTATATCTCCAAGAAACAATAAGCGCATATTCCTAGTTTCCAATGGTTATCGTTCTTTTTTCTGTCAAAATCGCATCGAGTCGTCGGTCTCTATCATTTCTTGGAACACATGCTACCTCCTGAGAATCATACGTCACGCCAATCGTGTAAATCTTCTTTTTATTTGCAAGGCTATAGAGAGTAATATCGTAAAACCCGCCACCGTAACCCAATCGATATCCACTGACGTCAAATGCCAAGAGAGGAACCAGCAACCAATCCGGGCTAACTAGAGCAGCTGCACGAGACGGGGACGGAATCCCATAAGCATCCACTTCCAGATCAGACTGAAAATCCCACTCTCTAAATAAGAGTGGCTTGCCAATACTCACAGTCTCAGGCAACGCGATAGTGTAACCACGATCGCATAAGGCTTGCATAAGTGGTCGAGTGTCAATCTCCCGTCGAAATGGCCAAAAACCCGAAATTACGGACCCCGCTGTTGGCGACCAACTATTGAAAAAACGTTCAGCAATGGCATGCCCAGCAGCCACTGCTGACTCATTATCAATCAGTCCACGCTTTCTTTCTGCTGCAACCCGAAGTTTTTTCTTTGCAGTATCCAAGTCAACAACCTGACCATCCCAAAATAAAAATCGAAAAAGAAAGTTCGATAATAAGGCCAGACGGAAGCCGACTCGATCGTTGACATTGAATATCCTCTGTGGCCTGCAAATACAGGTGGGCACCACTATACTGGGACCACAGTCCTAGCAGAGGCAGCTCCCAAAGGATTATTTATAGCCCCAGAGATAAATCAGCCTGACGCATCGTTCAGCAACCGTCTACATTACTTATTACGCCCGATCTACCCGATCGGCAATATTTTCTATTCTTTTTGCCAAATTTTCTACTACAGAGGAAATTTCCCCGCCACCTTCATTCTTGTCTGGTCTTATCTGGGATATTTGCAGGTCTCGAAGGTCAACCAACTCATCCGCCAATACCAGAGCAGCCATCACAAGTAATCTATGCTGCCCCGCTTGCCCCACCTGGGTCACAAGTTCGCTTACTTTTCCATCAACTAGTAAGGCCAAATCTGCTAGGCGGGCTTCCTGCCCATCTTCACAAGCTATTCGAAACGTTTGCCCGTTTATTATTATTTCAACTTGTGCCACGGGCTAACCTTCTAACAAATTCGTTAATTTATCGATAGTCTTGCCCAAAGCATCATTGATCTCTTCAATAATAAGCTCGTTTTCCGCTTGCTTGACTTTCATCGCTTCCAATTCCGGCGCCAAATCACTCGATTCGATGCTAGCTATGCTGGAGCCGTCGATGGAATTTTCTAACCTTTCGACCGCTAAACTAAGACTACTCAGCGCCTCGTTTATCGAACTCACTCAGCAAACCTCCGATTGTTACTTGGAACGGATAATAACTCAAACTAAAGATTATCTGGCAATTGACAATCTCGTCAACTAGCCTAAGCAAAAGAATCTCTAATATCAACATAGACATCACAAATTAATTGCACTATTCAAGTTGAGACATGACCCAAACTAGCATTCCAGGTCGGCGACATAAGGTTGTGCAAAAAAAGGGGACAAGCCCAAAGTGAAGGAACATAAATTTGGTAATGTAAGCAACTCTGACATGGCAAATGCTATCCGGGTGCTTACTATAGATGCCGTAGAAAAAGCAAAGTCGGGACATCCTGGCATGCCAATGGGGATGGCCGATGTTGCAACAGTACTGTATTCAGAATTCTTAAATTTCGATCCACTGCATCCGGCTTGGCCCGATAGGGACCGGTTTGTTTTATCTGCTGGCCACGGATCGATGCTGCTCTATGCTCTGCTTTATCTAACCGGGTATTCCGATATGCCTATAGAAGAGATAAAAAATTTTAGGCAATTTGGGGCAAAGACAGCTGGTCACCCAGAGTATGGAGAAGTAGCAGGTATCGAAACCACAACAGGACCTCTGGGACAAGGCTTGGCCAATGCGGTGGGAATGGCTTTAGCCGAAAAACATCTCCAAGCAAAATTCGGGAGTTCCTTAGTCGACCACTACACGTATTGCATAGCTGGGGATGGTTGTCTCATGGAGGGACTCAGCCACGAGGCAGCTTCACTTGCGGGACATCATCAACTAGCAAAGCTAGTTATTCTCTTTGACGATAACGGCATCTCGATAGATGGACCAACCAGCCTAACAGTATCAGACGATCACATCACGCGTTTTGAAGCCTATAACTGGCAAACAATGACTGTCGATGGCCATGACCCACAGTCCATCCGAAAGGCACTAACGGAGGCAAAAAATTCCCCAAAACCAACCTTCATTGCATGCAAAACCACAATAGGTTATGGATCTCCCAACAAAGGAGGAACAGCCAGTTCACATGGCGCGCCTCTGGGCGAACAAGAGATTGAATTAACGCGCTCAGCGCTGGATTGGAGCTACGATCCCTTTGTGATACCCTGCAACGTTTTAGCAGCCTGGAGAGATTTTGGAGCTCGAGGTGCTACAAAATACCGAGATTGGGTAGGACGATTACAAAAAGAGAATAAATCAACCCAAAACAGTTTTAACAACTCTATAAATGGATTCATCGAGGATAATATTCATCCGGCGCTGGAAAAATATAAGAAGCAACTCATTGCCGAGCCACCTCAAATTGCGACGCGGGTGGCATCCCAAAACACCCTTGAAGTTATAACTCCCATACTGCCCGAATTACTAGGTGGGTCCGCGGACCTGACCGGGTCCAACAATACAAAGACACGTTATCAAGAAGTCTTGGATGGCCCTAATGCCTCGGGGAGCTATGTCCATTATGGCGTTCGGGAGCATGCGATGGCTGCGGCCATGAACGGAATGGCCTTACACGGGGGTGTTATACCGTACGGCGGAACGTTTCTAGTGTTTACTGATTATTGTAGACCGTCAATTAGACTAGCAGCTTTAATGAAGTTACGTGTTATTTTTGTAATGACACACGATTCTATTGGACTTGGAGAAGACGGCCCAACCCACCAGCCGATCGAACAATTGGCGAGC
>CAYFGZ010000163.1:0-6061 GCA_964342575.1 uncultured Nisaea sp.
TAACCACGTAGTACATTCTTCTGCGTGTTCATTGAAATCGCGCTCGCGACCCTCGCGCTCTAAGCTTATTAATTCGTTAGTGCAATCTCTTGTGATTGTCTCCACATTAGCACGGAAATCCCCTCCGTAAGGGATTCCCATATTCTGAAGCGTGTTACGAACATATCTAACTTGCCTTTCGGCTTCCCATCGCTGTCCAACTGGGTATTCAAAGGTACTACCAGTAGGATCGCCACTGCCAAGTTCTGGTCCTCCATATTCATAACCTGTTGTCAATGTTCATAACCAATTGTGCTATATCTGACTCTGGCAATGTCCAAAACCTAGTTCTATCATCATCCTGGTCTTTACCAATATACTTAGTTATATAATTCAGTGTTGCTTCTGGGTTCTTTATAACCTCATGAGTACTAAACCCATGTCTCCATCTTTCACTCAGACGAGTGTTCCTAATATTCCAAAGAAGTTTAGACACTTCTCCGACTGTAGGTAAACAAAGCACACGCATAACGTAATGGATATGCAAACGACCAGTATTGTTATTCGAGCCATATTCTGTCACTGCAGCTAATCTTCTAAGCCTATTATTGAAGGTGGTTCTTATACTCATTTCCCACTCTTCGTAGTCTTTCGTTCCTCTTTGTATCCCAACCGCCGGGTCATTTAAATGACCGTTCCCTGTATCCTCAAATCTAAAATTGAGGTTGGTGGGTGACACTGATCTCGGGGCAAAGGTAAGGGTTCCAAACACATTTACATTAGTACAATCAACCGTTTCCCTAAGTTTCGCCTCGTAGGGCGTTTCCTCGAAGTAATCCCTGAACGTCTTAACCAGTGCATGATACTTACAGAGACCAACATCACCCATGTGTTCATCAACAGTGTCGCAACCAGGTTCTCTGCAGAACGTGGGTTGCGCACTATAAATGTTATCGCTACTAACTTCTTCTTCAATCCCTCTTCCGAGGGTATATCTTCTAGGCACTCGCCAAGCATTGCTGCTATGCCTATCTTCTTTCGTATCCCCGAAAGCAAGTCTTCTAATTCCATATTCCATGACAATGTCCCCTTTGTCTTTTAGACGTTATCTACCTAGTCAAGTATAGGTAGATATATTAAGTTGTAATCCGGAGGATACCCTCCGACTTTTAGCACTTTAACACATATATATATATGTGTATATGCCTATTTGGGTCGGAGGGGGGAGAATATTTCTAACCGTCCGGTGTATATATGTTCATAGGTGTAGGTTTAACAACTGCGCATTCCAAGGTAACTTTGGCTTGCAGCATCATTACCACATCACTATCTAATCCACTACCTCCAAGGGTCCCACCGCTCGTGCTAGCCGAGGTGCCCCATGAGGAGGTCATCCATGGATAAACTGAGTTTGTGAGAAAGTTGTCGACCTCTCCAACACCAGTACCCAATTCATTTGGCGTAAAGTTTTGGGCAGCGTCGCTACCACTCCACCAAGGACTTTGACCCTGTTCTCCAAATAGTCTATTTGCCTCATTAGCAAGAGAGGACATATCTGGGCTATCTGCACCGAATACCATTTTGTGCCAATCATCGTCTTCAATGTTTTGCAGGGTGTCTGTCCAACCACGAAGAGAGATTAATCTCCATTGTTTAATATCCAATGACGGATTACCAACTCCAAAGTCGTTTTTAACATATTCCTTAGCGTACCTAAGCGAGGCGGCTCCATCTAGGAATGCGTTGTGCCCTAAGCCAAACTGACACTTATAAGGCTTACCATGACCTAAAAATTCTCTCTCTTGAGCCATGATCGACATTTGAGAGGCTTCTGATTTGTCAGGGTTATACGAGGTTATACCCATTCCAGCAACTTCCTCGTCCGCATCTATATCAAACAAATTTTGGTCACCGCTAGCTATAGGCTGGTGTCTATCAACAAACCCATTTAAACCAGTTTGTCCACTGCTTCCACCATCACCAGTTGCATTACCAGTAGCGGGATCACCACCATCGGTATCGGCATGCAAATTCGAAAATTGCCCACTTATCAGCATTTGCTGCTTATCATGCAGACCAGATGAAGTCTTTCCTGTCATCCATATATGTACCCACGCTCTATTCACCGCTATAAAAGGCGGTATTGCTTTTGCGAACACCGTATAGGGCTCTCCATCGGCTGGCACTTCAATGCCACCCATTGTCTTTATCCAAAATCTTCCTCCACCAATGGAGGATTTACTGCTATATCTTGCCATATTATTATCCTTATCCTAAGACAGGGCTCCACGGCCCCAAAATCCCCGCAGGGTCTATTGCTCTTGTCATCTGTAGACCACCAATCATCGTCACGTTAGGACGCCAGGCGCCTCCAAAATACGTCCATCCTTGGGCTCTCGCATCCTTGGAACTTCTCGGCCTAGCACTCGATTTGGAATAGCGACGGGTCTTCCCAGACGGATAGTACTTAGACTGTTGACTGTTGTAGTACCACCTACGCCTTCGTCTGGAAGGGTAGTCTATCCAATTGTTTCTGCTTACCATCGTCTGTAAGTTCTGCGACGCCTAGACGAGTAACCACCGCCATATCTGCGGTTTCCATATCTATATCCACGATTATATGAACCTCTGCCGTATCGCCTAGCGGGATACCACTGTCCTGTCCGTCTGTTGTAAGGCATATTACCTTCCTCATATCCTTCCCACTCCCGTGGGGGTTCGTAACTCTCGGAAGCCCCGAGAGGTTCTTGCCCCTGTTTATTCGCTCGATAATCCGTCCATATATCATTCGTTGCGAATTTAAACTCATTCATAAGGTTGTACAATCGCCAACCTAGTTTTACATCCCAAATTGGTCTTCTAAGCCCCCATTCATCCTTCCTGCTAGTTTCGATAGCCCATAGGGCCCTATCAATTTTCTCCCTCACAAAGCCTTTGGTTAATTCCCAAGCTACCTTTTTGTAGTCTATCTGACACTCTGGTATCTCCATGCACATCTCTATGGCTTCAACCACTTCTGGGGCATATCGCCACCCCATCAGATCTATCAACCAATCCGCATCCGGTAGCAGAAACACCTCAAACCAATTAACACCCTGCACTTTCATCACATCAGGGAAGGTCATATGCGCTAAAATAGTGTCATCAAGCCATTGATTACACTCTCGCATTATCGGTTCGCGACCCTCACCTCTTATCTCAAATAACTGTTCTGTGCATTCCTGCGTAACCACTGCTATATTCTGTTTCAATTCTGGCGAAACACTCGCGCCAGTAGCCTCTAGGCTTTCTACTACTCTCCTATGCCTTCTTTGCCAAGGTTGCGGCCTATTGGTCGTAGTGCCAGTAGGGTCTCCACTGCCTAGTAATGGGCCCCCATATTCATAAGCTGTTGTCATTATCCATTACCACGGATCGTTAACACCCTCAAGATGCATTTCCGGCTGAACCACATTCATGTTAGCAATAGCTGTGCGAAGTTCGAAGGTGGCAAGGTCCAAAACCTAGTTCTATCATCATCCTGGTCTTTACCAATATACTTAGTTATATAATTCAGTGTTGCTTCTGGGTTCTTTATAACCTCATGAGTACTAAACCCATGTCTCCATCTTTCACTCAGACGAGTGTTCCTAATATTCCAAAGAAGTTTAGACACTTCTCCGACTGTAGGTAAACAAAGCACACGCATAACGTAATGGATATGCAAACGACCAGTATTGTTATTCGAGCCATATTCTGTCACTGCAGCTAATCTTCTAAGCCTATTATTGAAGGTGGTTCTTATACTCATTTCCCACTCTTCGTAGTCTTTCGTTCCTCTTTGTATCCCAACCGCCGGGTCATTTAAATGACCGTTCCCTGTATCCTCAAATCTAAAATTGAGGTTGGTGGGTGACACTGATCTCGGGGCAAAGGTAAGGGTTCCAAACACATTTACATTAGTACAATCAACCGTTTCCCTAAGTTTCGCCTCGTAGGGCGTTTCCTCGAAGTAATCCCTGAACGTCTTAACCAGTGCATGATACTTACAGAGACCAACATCACCCATGTGTTCATCAACAGTGTCGCAACCGACCTCTTTGCAGAGTTCCCATTGCGCACTATAAATGTTATCGCTACTAACTTCGTCTTCAATTCCTCTTCCGAGGATATAACGTTTAGGCACTCTAAACGCATGCTCGCTAAACCGCTCGTACTTATTCATGACAATGTCCCCCTTGTCTTTCAGACGGTATCTACCTAGTCAAGTATAGCTAGATATATTTAGTTGTAATCCGGAGGATACCCTCCGACTTTCAAGATCCTAACACATATTTTCATATGTGTATATCACTATATGGGTCGGAGGGGGGAAATGTTTCTAACCGTCCGGTGAGTATATGTTCATGGGTCTAGGCTTCAGAACAGCACACTCTAAAGTAACCTTCGTTTGCATCATGATCGGATTATCTACATCCAAACCACTACCGCCTAATGCTGTGCCGTCGTTGGCTCCAGAGGTACCCCAACCACTGCGTAGCCATGGCTGGAAGTTATAAGGACTAATAGTGTCATCCTCATCTACACCCATACGAATACCAGCTGGTGTCCATTGATTAGCCAATGTGGTAGTTGACTCATTATGGTGCGCACCCACGCCCTGAACTCCAAAAAATTTGTGGGCTTCATCCGTTAGCCCATCTATATCTGGCTCATCGGCACCAAAAGTATGATGATGCCAATCATCTTGCTCGACGTGATTACTAATCGAATCCGTCCAACCTCGAAGGCTAAACAGCCGCCATTTAGTTATATCCAGTCCCGGATTAGCTGGGCTAAACCCAGACTTACCACCTTTATTTATATGGTGGTGGTATCTCATTGAAGCTGCTCCATCCATAAAGGAGTTTTTACCAAGACCAAATATTACTTTGTAAGGGCCACCTGCAGACATAAACTCTCTTGTCCTGGCGGCATCAGAAATCTGAGTAGCTTCTTCCGTGTCGGGATCATGTGAGGTAATCCCAAGCCCTACGTCTTCCTCATTACTATGCTCATCCCAGACATTATGATCACCAGAAGCTATTGGCTGGTGCGTATCAACAAATCCATTAAGACTTTTTTGCCCGGCAGTTCCACCTTCACCCAACCCGTCATTATGAGCAGGCTCACTGGTACTATCCATATCTAAATTAATATTCGAGAACTGTCCGGTTATCAGCATCTGCTGTTTATCGTGCAAACCACTGGAGTTTTTACCAGTTAACCAAACGTTAACCCACGCTCTATTCACCGCTATATAAGGCGGTATTGCTTTTGCGAAAGCAGTGTATGGAAGCCCATCAGCTGGAACTTCGATTCCGCCCATTGTCTTTATATAAAATGTACCGCCACCAACGGACGGATTTTTTGTGTATCTTGCCATAATCTTTCCTATGTTAACGCTGGACCCCAGGGACCAAGCACTCCTGGTGCAACAACATGTCTAACTGACCATTGGCCACCGAAGAAACCTTCGGTTGCAAACATGACGCCACCAATGTCTTTATAATTTTGTAAGCGCTTTCCGCGCCCGTCGGCATACCTTCGCGTTTTGCGCGACGGATATCTCCTAGAAGTCTGGTATCTACTGGTTCTCCACCAGTTCCGTTTCCTGTAGGGATAATCCACCCAATGACTGTTTACCATCTTCGGTAAGTTCTCCTACGCCTAGGCGACCAACCACCACGATTCCCATATCTGTTGTATCGTCGATATCCACGATTATATGAACCTCGGCCATATCGGCGTGATGGATACCACTGACCTGTTCTTCTGTTGTAAGGCATACTACCTTCCTCATATCCTTCCCACTCCCGTGGGGCTGTGTAACTCTCAGATTTACGAGAGTCCTTTTCTGCGGTGAATCTGCCCCACATATCTTCCGCAAATAAAGCTAAATTGTTAAATCCTCTAAATAGTCTGACTGCTATCCAAGCTGACCACAAAGGGCCTCTAGACCCCAGGCGTTCTGCAGCCGTAATCGATAATCCTGTTCCAACGTCATACGTACCTTCATCTAAAAAGCCCAGCGCACTAATGTTAAAAAACCAAAATTTAGTGC
>CAYFGZ010000164.1:0-6048 GCA_964342575.1 uncultured Nisaea sp.
AAGGATAGAATCGTGCCCGACTGTATGCGTGCTTGGAGTAAAAATAAAATTGTTGAAATTCGAAGCCCCTTATCCACTAGACCTTGGCAACATGTTTTGGAACCCCTCAGTGGATATCTAAATTTGGGTAAAAATTTATTTGAAAATAATAATTTGAATGGTGAAAGTTTTAATTTTGGACCTCTGTCTCAGTTTAACAATACTGTAGAAGATCTTTTGAAAGATCTAGCTAAATTTTGGAAAATTAAGAATTTCTCAAAAGCATTTAATATTAAAGATGAGATAAAATTTCACGAAGCTGGATTGCTAAAACTCAATTGTGATAAAGCCCTTTCTAGGCTTAAGTGGTTACCAACCTTAACATATAAAGAGTTGATTGAGTTTACTGGAACTTGGTACTTCAATTACTATAAAAGTAAAGAAAATATGCTAGATTTTTCAATAAAACAGATTAGTAACTACGAACAAACAGCATTTTCCAAAAAACTTAAATGGACAAAATAAATATAGAAGGTGTAATTCTTACACCTCTTAAGAAAATTCAACATCCTCTGGGTGATATCTTTCATGGAATTAAAAATAGTGATTCAGGATTTACTGGATTTGGTGAAGCATATTTTTCAACTATCAAAAAGGGAAAAATAAAAGGATGGAATAGGCACCAAAAAATGACATTAAATCTTCTTGTCCCAATGGGTGAGGTCACTTTTGTTATTTTTGACGATCGGCAAAAAAATAATTCAAATGGAGAATTTTTCAAGATAAAATTATCACCTACAAACTATCAGCGATTAACTATTCCCCCTGGTTTATGGATTGCTTTTAAAGGAAATGAAGAAAAAATAAACTTCATTCTTAATGTTGCCAGCATTGAACACGATCCTAATGAAATTGATCGTAGAGATTTAGACTCAGTTAATTTTAATTGGAAATCTGTTTGAAAAAAATTCTTATTACAGGAGCTTGTGGATATCTAGGAGCGTGGTTAAGCAAGTATTTAGCTGAAAAAGGGTATAGAATATTTGCATTTGTTAAAAAAAAACCTTCTGATAATATTGAATGGACTTCTTTGGTAGATGAAATTATTATTGGAGATATTTGTGATGAAGAAACTATTGCCAAATTAACTAGTTTAAATATTGATGTTGTTATTCATCTGATATCTTTGGATCATCATAAATCTGAAAACGATCCGAATTTTGTTTCATCAATTAACGTACTACCAACATGGATTCTTCTAGACCAGTTCAAAAAATGTGGATTAAATAAATTTATATATTTTTCAACAATACATATTTATGGAGAGTTGTACAATAATGTTATTAAAGAAAGCTATAATTCCATGCCGGTAAATACTTATGCACTAACTCATTTATTATCAGAAAATATCTGCAATTATTATAATAATATAACAAATATAGACTGTATTAACTTGAGACTTTCAAATAGTTATGGTAGCCCTGTGTTTTCGGAAAATAATTGTTGGTGGCTTGTATTAAATGACCTTTGTAAAACAGCATATCAAGAAAAAAGAATAAAATTAATATCAGATGGTTCACCTTTGCGCGACTTTATTCATATATCTGATATTTGTAGAGCTACAGAGCTATTGATTAAAAGTAAGAATGACTTTAAAAATAATATTTTTAATATTTCTTCTGGTGAAACTTTAAGTGTATTAGAACTTGCCCATGCTGTGAAATCAATTTATTTGAAAAGATATAATCGTGAAATTGAAATTCACTTACCTGATAATTCTCTTTCAAAAAACCCTCATAACATTAAAGACCAAGAAAAGTTTGTTATTGATAACTCAAGAATTACAGCTCTCGGTTTTGAGAAAAAATTAAGTTTGAAAATGGGAATCAATGAAATATTTGACTATTTTGATTTACTATCAAAATAGATTAAATAAAATTTTGTTCATTAGTTAAATATGGAAAATAAACCATTTTTCAGCATTGTTATTCCTACATATAACTCTTCAGAATTTTTAGAGAGAGCTCTATTATCAGTAATTAATCAATCTTTCCAGAATTTTGAAATCATTGTTATTGACAATTCTTCTGTAGATAATACTAATAACGTATTAAAAAAGTTTAAAATGAATAATATTAATATTATTAAAGTAAATAATGATGGAATAATTGCATATTCAAGAAACAAAGGAATTGAAAATGCCAAAGGGGAATGGATTGCTTTTTTAGATTCTGATGATGTTTGGCAACCTCAAAAATTAGAAAAAGTTAATGATACTATAAATCATAATTCCAAAGTTATTATGATTTGCCATGATGAAGTGCAAATTCATAATGGTGAAATAAAAAATAAAATACAATATAGACCTTCGGGGTCTAATATATATGAAAGACTATTATTTCAAGGGAATTTTATTTCAACATCAGCAGTTTGTTTACGTAAAGATATTGCAAAAAAATCTGGGGGATTTTCAGAACAAAAAATTTTTGTCACTGTTGAAGATTATGAATACTGGATAAGACTATCACAACTTGGAGATTTTTTTTTCATAAATGAAATACTAGGTGAATGGCACACGCATGATAATAACTACAGTAGCAACGCAAAAATTCATTCTAATGCTCTTATTGAAGTTATAAAATATCATTTGGGTATCTGGAAAAGCAATTTTCCAGATAATAATCGAAAATTAAATCGTGGCTTGAGCAATGTTTTTTTCATTTCTAGTCGAATTCTACAAAAAGGCAGTCTGTTTTCTGATGCAAAAAAACATGCAATAAAATCAATTTGTCTAAATCCATTTCAATTAAAAGCATGGGTTATTTTGCTACTCTCTTCATTTAGAATAAATTAGTAAGGAAATAGAAAATTTTTACTTATAAATATTCTCATGGACGCACTGCTATGAAGTTTGGTTTAACGGGATTAGGTTTGAAATCTGGTGATTCAATTCTTATTCCAGATTTTATTTGTGATGTGGTCCTTCATCCATTAAAGCAACTGAATATTGATCCAATTTTTTATGAATTAAATGATAATCTAATACCTTGCTGGTCTGATATGAAAAATTTATTAAATCATAATACAAAAGCTATTTTAATGGTTCATTATTTTGGCCAGCCTCAGGATATTATTCGTTATCAAACTTTTTGTAAAGAAAATAATCTTTATTTAATTGAAGATAATGCCCATGGTTATGGTGGTAAATATAATGGGAAAAAATTAGGAACTTTTGGAGATTTCGGATTTAGCTCTCCACGTAAACAGATAAATCTAATAAGTGGTGGCTTACTACATATAAATAAAAAAATGAATATTTTACCAGAAAGAATGCCAAAACATAGTTTTGATATTAGAAAATATTTAAAAAACAAGATTATGGATTATTTACCCAATCAAATAAATATTATAAAAAAAATCATTACTGACCGTCCAAAGTATGAAGAAAAAAGATTATTCAGAGAAAAAGAAATAAATGATTTATTAATTGATAATTTATCAAAACAAAAATATGAAAAAACAAATTGGGATATAATTAGAAAAAAACGACATGATGCTCATAAGTATTGGGAAAAATTAGCAAATAAAAAAGGTCTTGAATCAGTATATAAAATAATTGATGATGAATGTATTCCCTGGTGTTATGCAGCATATGCAGAAAATCATAGTCAAGCCATTAAGTGGTTCAAATGGGGATGGGAAAAAGGTTACAATATATTTTCTTGGCCATCCCTTCCAGAAGAAATATTGAAAAAAAATGGAAAGGCTATTAAGCGTTGGGAGAGGCTTGTATGTTTTTCTACTAAAAGTAAACCCCTATATTAATATGGAAATTAATGTTTACAATTCATTTTCGTTTGAGCTTAAAAAAATGTGGGTAGAATTTGAAAGTATTGCGTTGAAAACACCTTTTCAATCATATGCATGGTTATCCAACTGGCAAAAAATAATCGGAAAAAAACTTTTCAATATTAAACCCCAAATTGCTGTGGTTAAAAAAGATCAAACGATTATTTGTATTATGCCTTTTGGGTTAAGAAAAGTTAAAGGAATTAATGTAATTGAATGGCTAGGTGGAATTAATTCAGATTATATGTGTCCACTTATTCATCCAGAATGGACAAGTTATTCAGGTGATTTTCAGTCAATGTGGGAAGAAGTAACAAAGAGATTATTTAATTTTGATATTATTCATTTATATAAACAGCCTTCTAGGATTAAAAATATAGATAACCCCTTTGTTGATTTTATTTCACCAAAAATTCAAGATAATATTTCATATAAAATTACTTTAGAAGAATCCTGGGATAATTACTATACTAACCATATAAAAAATAAATTGAGAGCAGACTCGCGAAGAAATCGAAGAAATTTAAACAAAATTGACAAGCTTAAATTCTATATCCCTGAGTCAGAAAAAGAAAAAGAAAAAATTATTAATTCTATGATTAAACAGAAAAGTTATCGATTTAGAAAAACTGGTGAATGGGATATGCTTTCAAAAGATGAATATAGTCAATTTTATAGATTATTATCAAAAAGTAGCAAAGAGATGAAGATACATTGTTCTGCTCTAATTTTGGGAGAACAAATAATTGCAACACATGTTGGATTAATTGATAAAGATACTTTTTTCTATCTAATGCCCGCACATGAGGAAAGTTATAATAAATTTTCCTCAGGTAGATTATTATTAGAAAATTTAATAGAATGGTCAATAATTAATAAGTTAAAATACTTTGATTTTACCATAGGAGATGAAAAATACAAAAAAATTTGGTCTAATACTGAAATGAAACTTTTTAGTTATATAAAAAGCCAGAATTTCAAAGGTGCCATTTATCAAAATAATTTAAATATAAAAAATAATTTAAAAAATATTCCTTTGATTGGTAGTGGATTAAGAAATTTAAACTCTTGGATAAAAAATAATATTTGAAAGAAATAATTAAAAAAATTATTTATACGGTTGGATCTACTAAGCTAGCTAAAAATTTTGTTTCTCCTTGGCGAGGCCGAGCAGCCATTCTATGTTATCACCGGGTACTTCCTGATAATAATTTGATGAATAAAAATCCTCAGCAAAATCAAATAATATCAGAATCACTTTTTGATGAGCAAATGTCCTATCTTTCCTCTAATCATATTGTTGTTTCCATGGATGAGATGATTGAACATCTTAAATCAAAATCAGATAAATTTGTTGTAGCTCTTACTTTCGATGATGGATATAAAGATAACTTAACAAATGCTTTACCTATATTAGAGAAATATAATTTGCCAGCTACAATATATATTTCAACAAGATTTCCTGAAGGTGATTGTGAAATGTGGTGGTATGAGCTATGGGAATTGATTAGTTTAAATAATAATATTATTATTAATTGGGGTGGCTCAATAAAAAAGATGAAGACAATTAATTATTCCCAAAAAATAATAGCTTATAATATAATTGGAAATCTTTTTGTAGAAGAAAATTATATTAAACAAACTGAATTAATGTCAAAAATACGTGAAAACAATAGTCCTATTTCCTATGATTCCTTATGTTTAAAATGGGAAGAAATAATCAAGTTATCAAATAATCCTTTAATTACTATTGGATCACATGCTCATACTCATTGTAGTCTGCGACATTTATCAAAAGAAGATGTTTTTTGGGAATTAAGTTATTCAAAAAAAATAATTGAAGATAAAATAAATAAAAAGGTTAAACATTTTGCTTTTCCATTTGGCACAAATAATGAGGTATCAAAACGCGATCAATTAATTGCTCAACAATGTGGATATAGAACTGCAGCAATAACAATTCCAAAAGTATTATATGATAACAATTTACTTTTTTCGCTTCCTAGATTATCCGTAAGAAATACAAATAGTTTTGTAATTAATGCAAAATTATATGGTTTAGACAATTTTATATATTCTTTTAAAAAGAGTGACTTATAATAAATTAATTATTAATACCCTTTTCGCATCAACATTTTTTAACCACTTGCATGCACTTTCATTTATTCCACAACATAACAGACCTTTATTATTATTATTATTTCCTTTAGTAGTTATTTA
>CAYFGZ010000165.1:0-6010 GCA_964342575.1 uncultured Nisaea sp.
AAAAAGTAATTCATATCATTAATTTAAGCTCTTTAGCCAGCCGGATCAGTTTCGTTCCCTTCTAATCGTTTTGCAAATAACATAAGTTTTCTTTGATTTTGGCAGGCTTCGTCTAGTCTATTCCTTGTTTCCTCAATAACTTTGCTAGGGGCGCGTTCCAAAAACTGTTTATTTTCAAGTTTTTTCGCGAATTTTTCTATTTCAACGTCTAGTTTTCCTAAATCTTTTTTTATTCGAATTCTCTCGCTTTCCAAATCCACAAAATCAGAAACTACAAGAGAAATTTGACAGCCTTCCGCCACTCCTTGGATACTTTCTTTTGGAAATTCCTCTGTTGTCGTTTTAATTTCCTCCAAGTTACTTAATCTGGAAATAATTTCACCATGAACTCCCAGATAACAGGCCGTTTTTGAGGTTAAATCTTTCAATATCAACTTTACTTTTGATTTAGCAGGTATACTCATTTCCGCCCTTATAGACCTGATCTCGCTGACTATGCCGACAACCCAATTCATCTCTTCCCCCGCAGCCACATCAGGCAGTAGAAAGTCGAGTTGTGGCCATTCCGCGTCAATCGCTAATCCTCCAAACCCGAATTGCTCCCATAGTTCTTCAGTCAAATAGGGCATCAGCGGGTGCAATGCATTAAGTATTTGCTTGAGAACCCAAACTGTAGTTTGCCTCGTCTCTTGAGCAGCTTCAGCATCTTCACCGGAAAGTATGGGTTTAGTAAATTCAAGATACCAATCACAAAAAGTAGCCCACGTAAAATGATATATGCCATTTGCCGCGTCATTGAATCTATAACTTTCTATAGCTATAGCCACATTCCGAACGGCCCCCACTGTCTCAGAAATAATCCATTTATTTATAGTAGAGGAGCAATCCTGCGGGTTAAAATCAGAGTCATATATACAACCATTCAGTTGAGCAAACCGAGCCGCATTCCAAAGCTTCGTGGCGAAATTACGATATCCTTCTATACGCCCTTCTGCCAATTTTAAATCTCTTCCTTGAACCGCCATCGCAGCCAGCGTAAAGCGAAGTGCGTCAGAACCAAATTTCTCGATTAACTCTAACGGATCAAGCACGTTCCCCTTTGATTTGGACATTTTTTGCCCTTTTTCGTCTCTCACCAGTGCGTGTATATACACAGTGTGGAAGGGAACCTCCTTCATAAAATGCAAACCCATCATCATCATCCTAGCAACCCAGAAAAAAATTATATCAAAGCCAGTAACAAGAACGTCGCCCGGATAATATCGTTTTAGTTCTGCGGTTGAATCAGGCCATCCAATGGTCGAAAATGGCCAAAGTGCAGAGGAAAACCAGGTATCTAAAACATCTTCATCACGCCTAAGCTCAACCTTTTTTCCATAATGTTTCAAGGCCTCTGCCGCAGCAACTTCCTCACATTCTTCCACAAACACCTTATTGTCTGGCCCAAACCAAGCTGGAATTTGGTGCCCCCACCACAATTGTCGTGAAATACACCATGGTTGAATATTTCGCATCCACTCGAAAAAGGTATTCTCCCAACTCTTTGGAACAAATTTTGTTTGCCCGTCCTCTACTGCTCGTATTGCACCATCAGCAAGTGCTTTTGCATCGCAATACCACTGGTCAGTAAGCCAAGGTTCCAGAGGAATCTGGGATCTATCTCCATGCGGAACTATATGAGTTGTTTCTTCTGTTTTAACAAGTAGGTTCAGCTCTTCCATCCTGGCGACTATTTGCTTTCTAGCGTCATAGCGCTTTAGACCTATATATTCAATTGGCACATTTTGATTAAGACAGGCATGGTCATCGAAAATATTTATAAACTCTAATCCATGTCGCCGCCCAACGTCGAAGTCGTTAAAGTCATGTGCTGGCGTTATTTTTACAGCCCCAGACCCCTTCTCCATATCACTGTATTCGTCTGCAACAATTGGTATTGCTCTCCCTACTAACGGAAGAATGGCATACTCGCCAATCAAATCTGAGTAACGATAATCATCGGGGTGAACAGCGATACCCGTGTCTCCGAGCATGGTTTCAGGCCGTGTCGTGGCAACTACAATAAATTTATCGCTTACGTCTTTAATAGGATATTTGAAATGCCATAATTTTCCATTAGTTTCTACCGGCTGAACCTCGAGGTCGGATATAGCCGTCAACAACTTAGGATCCCAATTAACGAGGCGTTTATCTCTATAAATTAGTCCTTCCTTGTACAATTGTACAAATACTTTAATTACTGCCTTTGATAAGGCAGCATCCATCGTAAATCTCTCTCGTTCCCAATCTGCCGAAGCCCCCAAAGAACGGAGCTGATTCATAATCCTCCCTCCCGACTCCGCCTTCCACTCCCAGACTTTCTCAAGAAATTTCTCTCTACCTAGGTCAACTCTGTTTACATTTTTATCGGCGAGCTGTCTTTCGACTACCATCTGAGTTGCAATGCCCGCATGGTCCATCCCCGGCTGCCACAAGGCGTCATATCCAACTTTTCTAAAGTATCTAATTAGGATGTCTTGTAGCGTAAATGTTAACCCGTGTCCCATATGCAGACTACCGGTTACATTGGGTGGGGGCATCATAATGGTATAGGATGGTTTGGGAGAGGATGCCGAGGCTGAAAATGCCCCCGACTGCTCCCACCGTTCGTAAAATTTCTTTTCCAGTAATTCAGGTATATAAGTCTTCTCAAGCATAGAGGATACCGCGATAAATTAACTGGAACATTTCCTTTCTAGATTTAGATGAGTAAATTCGCAACCGCTACTCCACGAAAAACCATAAGAGAATTGATATATAAAATTTTTGAACCGTGATGCAGAACTACCAAGGATCTCGACGTTGAGATTGCATTACTAAACGTTCAATTTCCTCTCGGACAAGTCTCTCTACCGTCATGGGAAGGTGTTGATCAAGCCAATCCTTTAACATGGGTCGCACAAGTTCACGAGTCAAACCTTCAAGAGTAATCGCTCCATTGCCAATGGGCAGTGCAAGATGCTCTTCGTTCAACTTTTCATTCAACTTATCGAATGCACCAACAGTCTCTCCTGCCTGAGGTGGCGATACCAAACCATCTGCCGGTGTGGGAGGTGGCGCGGGTGGAGCTGGTACTGGAGAAGGAGGTGGTGGTGGATCCGGTTCTGGAGTTGCTTCTTGATAGGCTTGCTGTTCAAAAAGAGGTTCAGGATCTGCGGCGTCCATGTCCGTTAAATCCAATACGTCGTCGTCTTCTTCCGATTCCTCAGGGAGGGGTTCGGGCTCGGGTTCGGGTTCGGGTTCGGGTTCGGCCGCTGCTTCCACCACCTCAGGCTCGGGCAGTGTTTCCTCCTCTTCTTCTACCGGCTCTTCTGCTTCAGCCACTTCATCAGCCTCCGCTGCTGTTGCCTCTTGTTCTTTATCGTCGTCAGATATTATACGCCTTATCGACGCCAATATCTCTTCCATCGATGGTTCTTGCACAGTTTCCGTCATTACTAAAGCCCCAAAGGCACAAACAAATGATAATAAAACTCTAACCTACAACGTGAAAAAGTACCAGGGAGAACCTTAATACATCTACTGAGCCACCATCAGCATTATTTTTCTCCATAATAGCGATCCCGAACTTGCACAAAATGTTTATCGTAATCGTATAATTCCACCGGAAGATCTAATGCCTTGGCAGTCAACTGTCCTAATGCTGACAGCAACGTATACGAGGCCACAAACGTATCACGATTTGCCTTAACTAGTCTAACCTGCGCACTAAGACGCTCCTGTTCTGCATCCAGCACATCCAAGACTGTCCTAGCCCCAACAAGAGCTTCCTGTTCCACCCCTTCTAAAGCGACTTCAGCTGAAGAAACTTCGGCATTCAAAGCCTCCGCTTGGGCACGAGCTGTTATCCATGACGTAAAAGCCTTTGAAGATGAATCTATTACGCTACGCCTCGAAGCCTCAACAAGGATTCTCTTTCTATTTGCTTCCTCTTTTGCAGATCTGATACTCGAATACACCGCACCAGCTTGATACAGAGGTATAGTCACACTAGCCGTTACGCTCACGCTACTGCTCGATGAATCTGTATCTCCTGACGTATCAGAATGGCTAGCACTACCTGAAAGACTGGCCGTGGGAAGGAGACTCGTTTTGGAAATAGCAACCCCATCAAGGGCAGCCAATTCTTCAAATTTTGCAGCAATTAGTGTAAAATTATTTTCCAAAGCAGCATCTATGGCTTCAGTAATATCTTTAGGCAAACCCGTTACATCATTGGGCAACTCAAGGTTTCCAGCCTTCTTTCCAAAGACCCGTTCAAATGTCGAGTTGGATGAAGTAAGGTCGCCGACTGCCTTTATCTTGTCGGCTTTTGCACGGTCCACTCTAGATTCTGCCTGTGCAACATCGGTCCGCGTCACCTCCCCAACCTTAAATCGCTCCCTAGTTGCCTCTAGCTGTTTTTCAAGTCGCCCTAAGTTATTAGTTTGCAGTTCCACAACTGACCTGGCACTCATAACATCCATAAAAGCTGTGGCTCCATCCAAAAGAACTTTCTGCTCGGCCGTAAATAATCTGGTTCGCTCAGCCTGAACATTAGTTTCCGCCTGCCTTACAGATATGCGCGTCCTCCCAGAATTATAAATAGATTGATTAATTGAGACACTCAGGCTACCGGGAACCGTCGTGCTATCTGTCGAAACCCCGCTTGCCTCGGAACTACTATAAGTACCCCCAAGGCTTAGACTAGATGTAACCGTTGGTCTCCACCCTGCCTTCGCCGCTGGAACCCCTTCGTCAACTTTTCTAAGATTTATTCGAGCAGCCCTTAGATCAGGATTGTTATGATAAGCCTCCGCAAGTGCCTCTTTCAAATTTTCTGCGTTTACAGGAAAGTTCCAGGAGGCGAAAAAACACCCTCCCAACACAAGCATCACAATCCTTATTTTGCTTTTATTTTTGTTTCCTGGATTTTTATTCATCTAATTTAAATCCTATTTCTTCAGACACGTTGCATAACAATTTATTCCGTTCCTGGCTTTAATGAGCAAAAATCCAGTCATAAATGAAAAACTGTCTGCTTAAAAAAACCTGGAAGCGAAGGGGTTCCAGCATCAAACAAATATCTGCTAGAGACCTCATTTTTTATTTTATGAAATATTGTAGCCTTCCCCATATCAAATTCATCTTTTTTCAACACCGTTGCTAAACGGCCTCCATCACTCAACTGATCAAAAAGTGGACCGGGCACCTCTTCAACCGCACCACTAACAATTATAAACGTATAAGGCATCTGCTGAGCGTAACCATCTCGTAAACTTCCCAGGACAACCCCTGCGTTATCTATTTCCAACCTTGCCAAATTATCATTAGCAGAGTCTATAGCATCTTTACTATCATCTACCCCGATAACACTAGTTGCCAATCGAGATATTATAGCTGTCGAGTACCCTGTACAACAACCCACATCTAATACAATATCACTAGAATCAATCAATGCCTCCTGTAATAACCGAGCCAACACCATAGGTTCCATCAAGTATCGCCCACCACCCATGGACAAATCTTCATCCACGTAAGCAACTGCCTCTTTTCCAGATGGGACAAAATCCTCGCGAGGAATTTCATTGAAAGCCGCTATTATACTAACGTCGGTGACTTTATTCGCTCTAATTTGATTTTCAACCATATTGCGACGCGCGGTCAAAAGATTACTCATATCAGGATCTTTCTACGTTGGCTTGATCCAGCAACTATACGCTTTTCGCTTTGTTAACTCAATCCGGCGACACAGTTTATTATTTGTTTATAAAACATACGTCTCGTTTCTAATATGGGACGACCAGCTGTAAAGAAAAACCCGAATCGAAGAGCTCCTAATTCTCGGCCGATTCTCCCCTTTATTGTTACATCTTCGAAATAATTTTCGATTTACTCTTGCATGGAGTAAAACCGTTAGATACGGATAATGTAAATAGGCCCGGTAGCAGAGTGGTTATGCAGAGGACTGCAAATCCTTTTACGTCGGTTC
>CAYFGZ010000166.1:0-5993 GCA_964342575.1 uncultured Nisaea sp.
GCTCGTCAGGCTCATAACCTGAAGGTCGCAGGTTCAAATCCTGCCCCCGCAACCAATTATTTCAATGACCTACGGTTTTCACCTTTGATCTCCTATGTTCTAGGTGACCTCCTACACTCTAGTTAGCGAAGTTTCCTGGTCAAAGTATGTTTGCATATAATTGGAAACTCAAATGACTTCTGGAAGAAAACTTAAAATCTCAATCGAAAACTCTGAATTTCAGAGAGGCGGTTTAGAGGATATGTTGCTGCTAGCCCAAGGTGCAGACGATTTGGACGTCGATATAGTTTGGGTGGGTGAGGGCTGGGGACAAGATGCGGTGACGATGTTGGCATATCTCGCAGCTCAAACTACAAAGATTAAATTGGGTACTGGTATCATGCAGGTAGGTACAAGAACCCCAGCGATGGTAGCAATGACGGCAATGTCTTTGAATGAATTGAGTGACGGACGTTTTGTCCTTGGGTTAGGGGCATCTGGTCCCCAGGTAATGGAAGGGATGCACGGAGTGTCGTTTAGAAAGCCTCTTACTAGGCTTAGGGAGACTGTGGAAATCTGCCGGTCTGCTTTTTCCGGGGAAAAACTTCATTATAAGGGCGACATTTATTGTGTTCCATTGCCTGGTGGAGAAGGTAAAAGCCTCAAACTAGCTCACAATCCAACCAATATTCCTATTTATTTGGCAACACTTGCCCCGAAGTCTCTAATTTATACTGGGGGAGCAGCAGATGGTTGGCTGGGCACTTCGTTCTCACCCGAGTATCCGCACGCGCACTTTGATTATTTAAATAAGGGCGCCGTTTCTGTGGGACGTTCCTTGAGTGATATGGATCTTTGTGTATCGGTACGTATCGAGCTTGGTGACAACGTCGAAGAGATGATAGCGCGGCGCAAACCAGCAGCCGCGTTCACTCTTGGCGGAATGGGTTCTGCGAAAACTAATTTTTATAATGACGCTTTCAAAAGGGCGGGTTTTGAAGAAGATGCCTTGGCTGTGCAAGCTCTTTGGTTGGCAGGTGATAAAAAAGGGGCGGTCGCTCGTGTTCCTGATGAAATGATAACTGCCTTTCAGGCACTTGGAACGCAGGAAATGGTTAGTGCTCGGCTTCAAAAATACCTGGATGTTGGTGTGACAACGATTAAACTCGGACTTGACGCCACTTCGCCAGGTCGGCCTCGGCTCGCCATGCTTGAAAACATAGTCGACTTAATTTCTAACCTTGATTAGTCTTGGTTGTCATCCTACTTCGTCACTTGTGATGCGATTTTTGATGGGGGATTTGATATGAAACTTTATATGGTTCCCTTGGCCCCAAATCCTACAAAAGTAATGCTCTATATAGCGGAGAGATTGGAGCAAGGTGTGGATTTGGGCGTTGAGCAGATAATTGTTAATACCGTTAAAGGACATCACAAGACACCAGAACATATAGAGCGCAATCCCTTTGGTACTCTCCCTGTGCTGCAGCTAGAAGATAAGTCATACCTAATTGAATCATTGACTATAATGCTTTATTTGGAAGCATGTTTTCCCCATAGCGCGTTGTTGCCTAAAGAGCCAAAACTGAGGGCTTTGGCCCTAGAAATAGAGCGAATTGTAGATCTTAGAGCGGCTGTGTATATTGGGCAATTTGCCCATGCAACTAGGTCCCCGTTAGGCCGCCCGCCTGACCCAGCCGCTGCTAGTAATGCGGCAACCAGTCTGCAACCTGCTTTTGATTACTTAGAAACAATGTTGTCTGACAACCGGCAATTTTTAACAGGAAAAAAACCCTCGCTGGCCGATTTTACGTTACAAGCGTCGTGTCAGTTCCTACGTTTTATTGAAGCAGACCTTTTCGGTGAGCGACATAGGTTGCGTTCTTGGGACGAACGATTCCGGGAAACACCTGCCGGTCGATCAGTACTAAAATGGTGATTGCGGTTGTACAAATAATAAAAGCATGTGTGCCTAATCACTATGCGCTAGTATGGAATTCCTCAGGTTCTATAACAGCGAACGAAGGACGCAAGCGAACTGCTTCGTAATACTGTTCTAGATTTTGCATTTTTGGGCGGCCCTTCTCAAGCAGATTCCATCGATGAAATCGAACTGCGATTGGAATATCTCCCATGGTCCAATGATTTGCGGCGATGAATTTTGTATTGGCTAGCTGATTTTCGACGATTAAGAATTCTTTCACTAGCTGTTCCCGAGTTTTTATGAGGATTTTTTTATCTCGCTGGTGCTTAGGTAAGCGCACAAGATGTTGTATGAATTTATGCATTGGCGGTATTAGATTGTTGTTCTCCCACATCATCCAGCGGGACGCAGAGCAGAAGGTTTTAATATTGCCGCTGTAGAAGAGCTCTGGGTTGTACTTCATTCCAAGATATTGAACGATAGCGTTTGATTCCCACAAGACATAACCGTTATCATCTATGGTAGGAATTGTTCCATTTGGGTTTTTGTCGAGATATTCAGGTGTGTCCACTATTCCAAATGGTAGACTACCCTTCGCCACGGAGCCATCTATGCCCATTGTTGAGCTCGCAAGGATGAACTCGTACGGTATTTTTAGCTCGGCCAACGCTAGCATTACCTTTTGAGTTCGAGCAGACGTTGGTCGTCCCCATAATGTGACTGACATTTTATGTCCCAATGAAATTAACAAGTTTTATTATATCACCTGCTATGAAAATTTGAAATTAATCCAAAAAAGTATTCTCTAATTATTGTTACCAAAAGTCTGATAAAGGTTTCGGTTTTGATTAGGTAAGTATCCGTTTCAAATTTTGAGGGGGTAAGATGCTAACATGGCCCGAAATCGGTACCTATAGTAGTGAGGACTGTGCGATCCCTCAGTGTTTTAAATTACCTTGAAATAGATTAAAAAATCTGCGTGAAGCCCCGGCATTCGTTTTCGCTAATAACCCAAACATACTGCCAGAATAAACCCAGATTTGAATCGATGAAAACCGTATGATGTGGTAGGGCAAAAAATTGGACGAACTCGCTCGTGATCCAAGAATTCTAAATATAGCCGAGTATGTCATGGGTCCCAACTTGATTTTACTCCTTAGCTATTTGTTCCGCAGAAAACGGGCCAGGGCCTGGGAAAGCGGGGATGAGTGCCGCCACATCTTTATGATAGGATCAATGCGCAGCGCGCCCAAGGAGGATATGCCGATGGTGCTCGTTCGGGGCTACAATAAAAGTTTAGGAAATGACTTCTCCGTGGGAAATTTTGGGGACGGTTGGTAAAAGGCTGCCATGTCAACGCATGTTAGCAATTAGTGTATATGGGTGGATGGACTATCGGGCTATACCATTAAAGATTAACGCCGTGATTTAATTTCCAAAAATATATGCGTCTAATGTCTCTTGCGCTTCTTTACGTTTTTCATGCCATTTTTTTGCGCCACCGTAATATGCTAGACTCCCCGGCTCACCCTCCCCATGGCCATTGTAATAGGAAATACAGTCTCTGAGAGGCTGGGTGCTAATGTCTGCCACTCGGCAATGTTCTGCATATTCGTTTTCTGGATCTGGCTTTACGTCTACGGTGCTAGCGCCTTTTATCTTTAACGTATTTAGCATCCAAACGACATAGTCAGCATGTGCATCAATAACCCGGGTAAAATTGAATTGCCCTCCCCCGCCCTGAGGTCCTGAGATTATAAACAAGTTGGGAAAACCTTTACTGTGCAGACCCAAAAAAGTTTTTGTCCCCTCTTTCTTCCATTTTTCTTGAAGGGTTTGTCCTTCTCTTCCAGTGATCATATTGAAGGTTGATGTGGCCATCCACTGGAATCCCGTCGCGTAAATAAGAACGTCGAGCGGGTACTCCGTACCGTCTTGGACAACACCATTTTGATTTATTTCTGTAACCCCCAAAGGAGCAGTATCAACCAACGTTACATGAGGTTTATTGAAGGTGGGCAGGTACTCGTCGTGAAAACATGGCCGCTTGCATCCGTACGGATAATAGGGCTTCAGGGCAGCAGCTGTCTTAGGGTCATCTACAATAGCATCAACTCGCGCCCGAATTTGTTCCATGATACGAAAATTTGTATTCAATTGTTTTTGGATTAGTTCTTCAGGAGTTAGCTCTGTTTCATGCTGTTTACGCTGTTTGATATAATCTACCTTCCCGGATAAAAAGTCGTCATTTCCTTTGAGCGCAGTTCGACCAGATGAAATCATTGCAAGCCGTTCGCGTCGTGCTCTAGCCCATCCGGGTTCGTTACTCCAAGCTTTGATTTCTTCATCCGTGGTTGCCCGTTGATCTCTTACGTCGATAGAAGAGGGCGTCCGTTGAAAGACAAAAAGTTCTTTGACTACTTTTTCTATTTCCGGGATGACTTGTACTGCAGTTGCACCGGTACCTATAATACCAACTTTTTTACCCTCCAATTCTATATTGTAATCCCATCTTGATGTATGAAAGGCTTGTCCCTGGAATGTTTCCATTCCCTCGATACGGGCCAATTTTGGTGTTGTTAATATACCGTTGGCTAGTATTACAAAACGCGCTTTCATTTTGTCGCCACGGTTGGTTTTAACCGTCCATCTTTTGGTCGTTTCGCTCCAAATAGTCTCATCCACTGTGGTGTGAAACAGGCAACGGTCATAAAAGCCATATTTCTCGGCCATAGTCTGACAATACTCCATGATTTCGAAGCCAGCAGCGAATTTCATCGTTGGGAAATACCCCATCTCCTCCAAAAGAGGTAGGTAACTGTATGACTCGACATCACAGGCTATGCCTGGATATCTATTCCAATACCAAGTACCTCCAACGTCACCCCCTTTTTCGCAAAAACGGACGTCTTTAAATCCTGCATTCTGTAGTTTGTACCACAACAACAAACCAGCAAACCCTGCTCCAACAACCAATATTTCACACTCGTCCTCCAGTGCTTCTCTTTGGACGGGTGGCATTGAATACACATCTTCCAGATATTTGCTGAACTCACCTTCGAGGGCCATGTAGTCGGCTGCTCCCCGCCTCAGTTCTTTAAACTTTCTATATTTCTCCTGCTCCTCAGCATTAAATACAGCGCCTGGAGGTGGTTCGGGTAAAGAGGTCAGTTCGTTATTTTTGATTATTGAGTACCCTTTGCCAGAAATTTTACTCGTAGCTTTCGAGGCCCTAGTGTTGAATCTTTTTTGCCCTGTTTTAGGGTCAATCTGTATTGCTGAAGTCATTTGTTATATTAGCTCGTAGTGTTAGTGGGAAATTAACCCCGGTCTTTAGGACGCTTCTAAGTACCAATCTAGCATGCTTTATATGAAAAATAACATTAGCACGAATATAAGCACCATTCAGATACTTTTTGTTTAAAAATTATGCTATTATAGTTACATTGAACATAGAGTCGCAATATTAACTAGGGGGAGGTTAATATGCCGGATGGACAATCCAAGGGAGCAGTTCGCCAACGTGTCGACCAAGACGAAACTTTAAAGAATGTCGTTTGTACCAGTTGTGATGGCTTCTGTCCGGTTGCAGCGAAAGTTGAAGACGGACAAGTTGTCAAGATTACTACGCGTGACCATCCATTGTTCAAGGATGTCCTTTGCATGAAAGGAGCTTTTGCTCCAAAATCCTTTGCGCATCCGAGCAGACTACTGCACCCGCTAAAGCGCGTTGGAGCGCGGGGCGATGGACAATTCCAGCAAGTTTCGTGGGATGAGGCAATGGATGATATCGCTTTTAGATTAAAGGGCGTTATAGATAAGTATGGGCCGGAAGCATTTGCAGTTGGCCAAAGTGGAGCGACTGGATTGTCAGATGGGGGCCTGGCACGCCGATTTATGAACCATGTAGGCTCGCCGAATTGGATTAGCGGAGTAGCTTATTGTATGGGAAATACGGCAGCTGTTAATCGACTGGTTTATGGCTGGTATCCCCGTACCGATATCCTTAATTCCAACTGCATCGTATTGTTTGGTCATGACCCACGACGCCACAGTTGGACTATGGAATATAAATCTATAAGAATGAGGC
>CAYFGZ010000167.1:0-5969 GCA_964342575.1 uncultured Nisaea sp.
ATACATTCTGAATATCATCATGCTGTAGGCTAAGCGTAGCGTAGGTATGTCTCAGCGTATGGAGTCCTACCTTCTTGGTAATGCCAGCTTTCGCTACAATCTCTTTATAGTGTTTCTCGATATACTTCTCACCCCAAGGCTTGCCGTCACCGTAGCAGAACACTAAGTCAGTATCCTGTACTTTAGCACCAGCCATTAATAGTTCAGCAGACCTTATTGCTCTACGACTTGCCAGCATATTAAAGACAATATTGTCTGGTGTTAATTCAATCTTTCGTACTGACCAATCGTTCTTAGTTTCACCTTCAACCATTCCAACATGGTTAACAAATCGCATGGCTGTACGTACATGAATATCACCTGTACTAGCATCTATATCTTTCCATCTTAGACTTCTAGCCTCTGACTTACGCATACCTGTTAAACCTATTAATGTTACGAAGTCACCGATAGGGCTATCTGAGCAAACATCTAACAGCTTGGATAGTTCTTCATGCGTTAGGAATACTTGTTCCTTAGATTTAAGTTTCGGTACATCAGCAATGGTAATAATATTTTGTTTCAGTAGCCCCTTCTTAATTGCAGAATTAAATGAGTTAGCCATCACGCTTCTCAGGTGGTGAATAGTTCTGGTGCTTAGACCTCTGTCTAGCATAGATTTAAACAACGCCTCTAAATCAAAAACAGTGAGCTGTGTTAGCTTTATGTCACCAATCCTATGTAAGCCAGCATTAGCACCCTTAGGATTAATGACGTAGGGATTTATATGTTTCATATAAGATGAGTGGGTGTTTACCGTTACAGACTTGAGTTTTAATAAGTCATCTAGCCATTGGCTTAACCACTGACTAACAGTTACGTGCTGTAGTCTTTTAGATGTTGGGATAGCACCAGTTTCTTTTTGCTCATTACGAATATCCCATGCCTTACGTTGGGATTCTTCCCATGACTTGCCAGTTACCTTTCGATATACCATTTTGTCATTCTTATATCCGACGTAGAATCTTGTATCCCATACCTTAGAACCATTCTTTAATATCCTAGTCTTAACCGCCCCAATCAAAGGCACTTTATTATCTTCCTCAGGAGTATCGATAGCCTCAATCAAGTCAGTTATCTTTGAGGTAACTAGATCGTTACCCTTGAATAGCCTCATTACTTCACCTACTGGCATGCCCTTAATATCTATTTGTCGTGATAGTTTCTTATCGGTCATGTTGCACCCCTACTAAAGCCGTATTATTAGATTCTCGAAATCAGGTATCCGCACTTCCAATGGTGGCGGTTTACCATCGTATGCCTTCTTCAATATTGCTACTTGTTGGGAAGGTAATAAGTAGCACTTGTCGTAATCTTTAAAGCCTTCTTTATCTTTTAGTTGTAGTGCAGACAAGATAGTCATAAACGCATTGGCTAAGAAGGGCATACCGATTCTCTCGATAGTAGTTTTCTCAGGGTTAACTACACTACGTAGCCTCTTTAATGAGATGTACTTACCTTTATCAATCAATTCGAGATAACCTTGTTCGGCTGTACCCCTCTCCCAAGGTCTAGCTGACAACCAACCTTCTATATCAGCCCACTCAATATCTTCACCAACGGCTCGCATAATGTCACGTGATGCAAGCGTTTGACCGACAGCCCAAACGTCGACCTCTGTTATACCGATTTTACGATGGGTGGCGTAGTCATACACGTTTGGTATAGCAGACAAGAAGTAACTAGCCCACTTTGCCCAGCGATAAGTCAACATAATAGGGAATTGATGTTTATTGTATTGACTCTGTCTTAACTCGTACCAGAAAGACGCACTACGCAATAGCGGTATATGGCTAGGACTAACGAACTCGTCAAAGAAATTCTTTTGTTCCCAATCAATGTAGCCATCTAATGAATACTTATTCTCTCCAAGACGTTTCTTAAATTCAGTATCAATCTCTTCCTTATACCGAAATAGAGTTCTTGTGTCTCTGCTGATACCACGCTCAAGTAAATACTCACCGATAACCTCAGCTGTTACTTCCCCATTACCAGCACGATAAGAAATTCCCCATTCTGTAAGGGCACTTAGATCACTTTTCGTTAAGTTTTTATTAATTGCTTTTGCCATTTTGTGACACACTTTTGTCAATCAGATATTTATTCGCTGACAAATGCCATTATTTTATTTTTTTCGTCATGCTAAAAAACCTGCTATATCTTATTGACAACCCTGTGAACGCACTGATATTACTAGTGTTATAGATATAAATAGGGCTGTTATTTGTTCTCAGGTACATAGTGAGCAGTCTAACTCATATGCTATACAAATACAATGTCATTAGGAGTACAGATATGTCAGATATACAGATAACAATGATGAGTATCCCAGACCTTGCAAAGGCTTGGGGTTGTTCGAGGAACTTCCTCTGGGGTAGGTGCAAGTCTGGTGATATCCCATCTACGAAGATTGGCGATAGATGGTTTATTCCAACATGGTGGATTAAAGAACAAGAGGCAGTCGATGCCAAGCTTTAACGCCAACAATCTATGTCCGAATTGTAATGGCGGAACACACCTTCCCCAAGGGCAAGGAATCCGCTGTCATGGGGTAGGTTTTGAAACCTACTTTATATGTACGAGAGAAGAACAGTCAGAAGGCTGTAAAGAAGTCGATACTGGATTCCTCCACGCCTATATCAACTGCTACTGTGGCAAGCCTCATGATGGCACGACAGCAAGAGTAGCCCCGCCACACAATCAGCCTAACCAGTATAAAGAACATGCTGAAGAATTATGGAATCAAACGATCGAGCCTGAGGGTACTGACACCCACGACTATCTGCGTAATCGAGGGATAGAAATCCTGAGCGATCAAATCAGGCATCACCCTTCATTAATACACACACCAACTAGGCTTTATTGCGAGGGAATGGTTGTGAGGATAAGCGATTCGAACAACCAGTTTATGGGGATCGAGCGTCATTTTATTGATGGCGGTGCTAAAGCCTTTGAATCCCAAAACAAAATGATCTTAGGGTCAGTTCAAGGAGGTAGCGTGAAACTCGCCAACCTTGACGGCTCAGGAATTTTAGGGGTAGCTGAAGGAGTCATCACCGCTATGACCATCACACAAGAATTGGAGATTCCATGTTGGGCTGTATTAGGTGCATCAAACCTCCAACACCTCAGCCCACCCAACCCAGGACTTGTAAAGACTATCAAGATATTTACAGACGGTGATGCTGAAGGGATTAAAGCCTGTGATAAAGCTGGAGACAAGTGGCTTAAACAAGGATACGAAGTCTTGAATTGCGTCGCTCCTGAGAGCGTCGACTACAACGATATTCTGAACGAAGGATAGAGATATGACTACAGTTAAAGAAGTAGCTAAAGCACAAGAGAAACCTCAGGTAAATAAACTTCATCGCACGCTAGATAAAACAAAATCCATACTGATGATGTTTCTCGTTGCAGATGAAGTTATTTATAACCTTCTGGCGATTTGGATAGCTCATACCTATATATTCGAAAAGTTTTGGTATACGCCCTATTTGAATATTTGGTCAGCGGAGGAAGGGTCAGGGAAGTCTACATTCTTTAAGTGGTTGTTTAGGCTATGTAGGAATCCTTTTAAGACTTCAAGTTCATCATCCTCCGCACTTATTCGAACAGTCAGCCTACAGAAACGTACGGTATTGCTTGATGAGTTCGATACGGTATTCGGCAAAACGAAACTAACCCCAGACCAAAACGAAATAATAGCATGGCTGAACGGAGGGTTTGAATACGATGGAATTAGTCATAAAACAAACAAGAACACAATGGAAGTAGAAGAATTTAATTCCTATTGCCCAAAGGCGTTCGCAAGTATAGGAGTCGGTGTATTGCCAAAGACCACTAGTTCGAGATCAATACATCTCCCAGTAGCCAGAGAAAAACCAAAAACTAAAACTACCAGACGGAGAGTAGTTAAGGTACAGGCAACAGTCGACCAAATTAAAAAAGACTTTAGCGAGTGGGCGAAAGAAACCACCTGTGACGAAATAGAAGTTCCTCTACCAGAAGACGATTTGACCGACAGGGGCGTCGACATGTACGAGCCTCTATTTCAGATTGCCCATGAGGCTGGGGGGAACTGGACTAAACTTCTCACCGAATCTGCAAAAGCCCTATCAGGCAGAGCTGAAAACGTTATCCTCACAGGCACGCAACTTCTTATAGACATTCATTACATTACAAAAGATAAGGCAGACGATGAATGGATTCAGACAACAGACCTTATCGAAGAATTATGTAAAGACGAATTCGAAGATAGCGGTTGGGGAGTCTACTCGAAAGGCACACCAATACACGCAAGAGCGTTAAAGAAATTACTAGAAAAGTATTCGATCCCTGTAAAGAGGATAACTAGAGGTAGTGGCTACGTAGTCAGGTCATTCAGAAAACCGATCAAGCATTACGCTATGGAGCATATCCGTAGGAAAGATAAGGAAGCTGAAGTAGATCTCCCACCAGAATTATCTGCCATTACTGCCATTCCAAGTAGGAACACTATGGCAGATGTGGTAGATAAAACAGAGGTGGACTCATTCAGGAAGAATGCCAATGATTGACCTCATAAACGACCTAACCAAACTCAATCGCACCCTGACATTAGATGAAGATTTAGAGGGCTTTACCGTTAGTCCTACATTACGAAACGAACACGCAGATGTGCATGCTTTGCTATTCGCCAACAAAGACAGAATCTTAGAACTACTTAACGAATCTAATACCCTGATAACTGCGATTGAAACGTGGGCTAAAGACGATTCCAATAAGTGGAAACAGGCACACAGTAAATTCCTAAAGGATTACCAGCCTATCCCATACATTCAAGATGCTCACGATGATTTGATTTCTTGGCTACATGCAAACCAGAGAATTACATCAGCTAGAGAAAAGATACAGAAACTACAGGGCAAAAAGAACAAATCAGAGAAAGATAAGGTTGCTCTGAATGCCCGATATTCTGACATATATGCCTACCTGACAATAGCATCTGGTAGGCGTTGTCGCCTGATAACCAATCTGCTTTTACACAGTGACCTCTACGGTCAAATAAATGGATTCATGGATAAACAAAATGGGAAGAAGAAAGAAGCAATCACAAGTCAGTAAGTTAATGGAACGTATCGGCATGGTAGAGCCTAAGAAATGGAAGGCTCATTGTAACTGGTGGTTTCAGGATAAGTTGATTGGCAAGCTACCATGTGACCCCTACTCAAGACAGTATTATTTATCGATAGGATACAGACCAGACCACCTAGAAATTTATGAGGGTGGTTATTTAACTGATGGCGAACAGTGGTTGGAAACCTATGATGACGGTGTAAGTCCTATATTCAGAGGCGAGGTAGAACCACCGCCACCAAGATCAATAGACCTACAGCAAGATTCTAAGGTCTCTAAAGATAGACTGCCAATGCTTATAGAAAGAATAAGGGTTGCTATATTCGATGAGAATCAGGGCGAGGTATTAGGCACAGCAAAAGAACTAAGCGAAAGATTCGGATATCAAGAACCAGCACAATTCGGTAGGGATATCGGAAACATAGAACATAACTTAATGGAATTCGGTATCGATGTAGAAAAAACCAGAACACCGAAGAAGAGATTTATTAGAATCTACGAGAATAAAGAGAGTCCATACCACCCACTACAGCAGAACCCACCTGATTAAATTGCTATAACCCATATCAACGCTGCCACTTGAAATACACCCCATATCAACAAAGTGGGAATAAGAATTTCCTTCCAAGTACGTTTCTTTTTAATCATTTCATAACTCTGCATAAGAAATTATACACCGAAAGAATCCTTGTTAGCTATGACAGATGACAGTGACAGAGTCTAAAATATAAAACCTCTCTGGTGGGCTGTTACAGCACCCTGTAGATAGAACAAGTTGACATAAACCGTTACCTGTACCACCAATTCCTCTGTCA